>JAAYNM010000085.1 GCA_012520815.1 Clostridiales bacterium | reverse complement strand
GAATATATTAAATTTTTATTAATCACACTTTAGCATTGTAACATAATATGTGATTTTTTTCCATAACATTATACTAATCTTTACATTTTTATACTTAAAAACCACCATGTCAAATTTAACATGGTGGTTGGTTTATAATTGGTATCTATATCTGCTTTTTTGTAAGTGCCACTGCCAAAGCTCCTGGTCCAATATGACATGATACACTAAGTGATAAGTGATCAACATATATATGTTCTTCGGGATAGTCAGGGAATATCTCCAATATTTCTGTCTTGAATTTTTCTGCTTCTTCTTCATTTTGTGTATGAGCAATTTCAATCCAAACATCGTTTACATCACCGCCAAATCTGTTTTCTATATCAGCTTTTACTGCATTTATCATAATTGATTTAGCCTGTGAAACAGTTCTTGCTTTTGCAAATGCATCTAATTTTTCACCCTGTATCTGAAGTACAGGTTTTAATTTAAGAAGTGTTCCCAGCGCCGCTGCTGCTGCTGTAATACGACCACCCTTCTTTAAGTACTTCAATGTATCTACCATAATATAAATACTAGACTCCATCTTAGTCTTCATAAGTTGGTCATGTATCTCTTGTCCACTCATACCTCTATCTGCCATAACCTTGGCATCTAAAACTGACTGTCTCATGGTAACTGAAATTCTTTGATTATCTACAACAAATACATGTCCTTCATATGCCTCTTCACAGGCAAGCATCATTGCTGTAGCGCAAGCTCCACTTAGCCCGCTTGACATTGGAATGTAAATAATTTCATCATAGTCTTTCAACAAATCATCCCACATCGCCATTACTTCACCAGGTGCAGGTTGTGTTGTTGATATATCCGCATCACTTTGGAGTTTTTCATAGAATTCACTTCCTGAAAGGTTAATGTCTTCGTAATATGTTTCATCACTAATAATAAATGGCATCGGAATAACATAAATGCCTTGTTCTTCTCCTTGTGACTGGGTAATTCCACTGTTACTATCTGTCATTATGGCAACTTTAGACATAAGATTCCTCCGTTTTTGTAATCAATAGAGTTTAGTTTAACATACTTGATTGTATATTACAACTTCTAAATTTTGTTATAAAATCAAGCTTTTCACCTATTTTTAAATATGTTGCAATGATTTTATTTACAATAAATTATATCCTCAAATTAAAAGAAGTGTTCTCACCATAAATAGAACAATTAAATGGATGGGATAAAATAGATAAAAAAAGTATTTCAATTTGAAACCTCTTTTACCGTTATATAACACCACTGGTAAAATTGCAAAAATTGCATAGTTTTCTGAAGAATCCATGGATATAAGGATTGCAGTTATTCCAATAATTGATAAAAGACATTTACTTCGAAAGCTTGGTAGCTTTACTTCATACATAAAAACATATCCGACAATTGCTGCCATTACGCCAAATATACCATAATCAGCTCCTATTAGCGTCACGATTATAGCAGATAATACCATCGCTATTATCACAACGCCTTTACCAAAAGGGCCTTTATCTCTACACGTATAATATCTTATGGATGCTATAGCTACCAATCCTAATGTCAACGTAAAGAATACATTGCAACTTCCAATTTCTATGATATTACTGGTTCTTGCTAGATTAAACGGAATCTCTGAAATCAATGCAAAAATAGCCATACGTCCAATATATTTTTTCACATCACTTGTATGATATAAACCTTGAATCATAAGGAATATAAATATCGGAATGGCTACTCTGCCAATATCTCTAAATATATCATAACATTTAATTATATCAAAATCAGAATACCTGTATCCGGAGTGTATCATTGACAGCAAAACAAATGCTCCTAAATGATCAATAAGCATTGTTACACAGGCAATGATTTTCAAAGTACTACCAGAGATTCCTCTTCTTCTGCCTTCTATCACCTTTTCATTTAAATCTATATCTTTCAATTTTATTTCCCCTATATTTTAATGATATATAGAGAATAACCTGGCATTTTAAGACCACCTTCAAAACTAATAGTTTCTCCGCTAATCAAGTCTTTGCCCGTCGCTGCACCTGCATCAAAATGCGCTATATATTCATTTTCATCGGCATTTATACAGCAAATTATTCTTTCTCCTTCTGTGTTTCTTCCGATAATGCACTGTCTATTTGTTAAGTGCATTGATGAAAAATCACCATAGTTTAGTGCATTGCTATTTTTCTTTATCTCGCTTAACCTTCCTATTAGAGAAGTCAATTCATTAAATTCTGGTTTATCAAATGATGGTCTAAGATTTGGATCTCCATCCTTTTTATCTCCCTTTGCGCCCCATTCACTTCCATAGTACACACAAGGTATGCCTGGCATAGCAAACAAAAGACCGTATATAAGTGGCAAATGTCTTTCATTGCTTAGAATAGAGGCTATCCTAGACACATCGTGGTTATCTACAAATGTAAGCAAGTTCTTACCTTTGTAAATACTCCACTGGTCTGGGCCAAACTGTCTTAACAAAGAATGGTTAATTTCAAACATATTCATACTATTAAAGCTTGAAAACAACCCTTTGTAACATTCGTAATTTGTACAGCTATGTAACATTTCATCATTTACGAATTGGTTGTAATCTCCGTGTAGAAGTTCTCCTATAAGCACAAAATCTCTCTTCATCTGGCTAGTTTCATAGCGTAAACGCTTTAGGAAATCCTTATCCAGACAATATGCCACATCAAGTCGCAGTCCGTCAATATCGAACTCCTCCACCCAAAAGCGCACCGATTCTATAAGGTGATTTATAACTTCTTCATTTCTAAGATTAAGTTTAACTAAATCGTAGTTACCCTCCCATCCTTCGTACCAAAGTCCATCATTATAGTTAGAGTTTCCATCGAAACTAATATTGAACCAGTCTTTATATCTTGAACGTTCCCTATTCATAAGTACATCTTTAAACTGGAAAAATCCTCTTCCAACATGATTGAATACTCCATCAAGTACTACTTTAATTCCATTTTCATGAAGTCTATCCACCACGCGTTTAAAGTCTCTGTTTGTTCCAAGTCTCGTATCTATCTTATGATAGTCTCTTGTGTTATATCCGTGTGTGTCTGACTCAAACACAGGTGAAAAGTATATAGCATTTGCACCTACACTCTTGATATGAGGAATCCACTCCTCCACCTTTAAGATTCTATGTTCAAGAACCCCATCATTCTCAAAAGGTGCTCCACAAAAACCTAACGGATAAATCTGGTAAAAAACACTTTCATATGCCCACATAACGTGACCTCCATTTTCTTTCAAATACTATATTTTTCAATATTCTCAGTACTTGAGTTTATTTTTTTTGTAACTATTCAGAACCAAGCGAAAATATTTTAAAATATCCTCAAGAAAGCTAGCTTTCTTGGGCTGTTTTAAAATTATTTTCATTTGTTAAGAACCTAACAGTTTGAAAATCTAAGTTTTCAAACTTGATTCTGAATAGTTATTGTACCTACTAACAAATTAATTCTATATTAAATTCACTAATAGCTTTATTATAACAAAATTTGAAATTTTTCGCATCATATTGTATAATAAATAAAAATATTATTATTGGAGTTTACTATGGCTCAACGAAAAAAAAGCATACTAAAAGAGAAGCTAATCGGTATATCATTATGCCTCCTACAGCTTCTCCTAACTATAATTTTACTATCACTACTTTTAATATTTAAGATTTTCTCTAGGCCACTTTTTATTTTTTTAGCAGCTGTCTTATTTTGCGGTTTTGCTATTAATTTCCTATCTCAACAATCAAGACGATACCGTATTACTGGCAAGTTTGTTGCCCTCGGTCTTGATTTACTACTTATTGTTTCATGTATTATGTGCTCTGTAATTAGGTAAATATTTTATTTACCGTTTATTTATTTTCCAATCCTTTTAAAAATAGCTGTCGCATTTGCGACAGCTATTTTTTGGCAAAGAATCTATTTTAAAGTTCTGGATTCCCTAAATTGAAATATATCTTATTTACCGTAGTAAACTTTTAAATACATTTCTTTCATTTCACTCATAAGTGGGTATCTTGGGTTTGCACCTGTACACTGATCATCAAATGCACATTCAACCATTTCATCAAGTGTTTCTAAGAAGTACTTTTCATCAACGCCATATTCCTGAATTGTTTTCTTGATACCAACTGCTACTTTAAGGTCTTCGATAGCCTTAATAAACTTGTTAAGTGTATCTGCATCGTCCTTACCATTAATGCCTACGAAACGAGCACATTCAGCATATCTAGCAAGTGTATGTGGATATTTGTACTGTGAGAATGATCCCATCTTTGTAGGAACTTCTGCAGCATTGTATTTCATGATTTCTGTAATAAGGAGTGCGTTTGCAACACCATGTGGTAAGTGATGGAATGCACCAAGCTTATGAGCCATTGAATGACATAAACCAAGGAATGCATTTGCAAATGCCATACCAGCCATTGTTGAAGCATCAGCCATCTTGCTTCTTGCTTCGATGTTGTTTCCTTCATTGTAAGCTGTTGGTAAATATTCAAAGATGTTCTTAATTGCCTTAAGAGCAAGACCATCTGTATAATCTGAAGCCATAACTGATGCATATGCTTCAAGAGCATGTGTTAATGCATCAATACCAGAAGCAGATGTAAGTCCCTTAGGCTGGCTCATCATATTGTCAACGTCAACGATTGACATATTTGGTAATAAAGCGTAATCAGCAAGTGGGTACTTCTGTCCTGTTTCCTGATCTGTAATAACTGCGAATGGAGTTACTTCTGAACCAGTACCTGAAGATGTTGGGATAGCGATGAAGTATGCTTTCTCACCCATCTTAGGGAATGTGTAAATTCTCTTTCTAATATCAGCAAATCTCATTGCCATATCCTGGAAGTCTACTTCTGGATGTTCGTACATAACCCACATAATCTTACCAGCATCCATAGCTGAACCACCACCTAAAGCGATGATACAATCTGGCTGGAAGCTATTCATTACAGCTGCACCTTCAAGAGCATTTGCAAGAGTTGGATCTGGCTGTACATTGTAGAATGTATGATGAGCAACACCCATTTCATCTAATTTATCTGTAATTGCTTTTGTATATCCATTGAGGTAAAGGAATGAGTCTGTAACGATAAATGCTCTCTTCTTACCTAATACGTTCTTTATTTCATCAAGAGCTACTGGCATACAGCCTTTCTTGAAGTAAACCTTCTCAGGTGCTCTAAACCAAAGCATATTTTCTCTCCTCTCAGCAACTGTTTTAATATTAATAAGATGCTTAACTCCAACGTTCTCAGAAACTGAGTTACCACCCCATGAACCACAACCAAGTGTAAGTGAAGGAGCGAGTTTGAAGTTGTAAAGATCGCCGATACCGCCAAGTGAAGATGGTGTGTTAATGATGAGACGACAAGCTTTCATTCTCATAGCGAACTGGTTAAGTTTTTCTCTTTCATTAACTTCATCAATCCAAAGAACCGATGTATGTCCGAGACCACCGTTGTTTACAAGAAGTGCTTCTGCTATATCAAGAGCGTTATCAAAATCGTTTGATTTGTACATACCAAGGATTGTTGTAAGTTTCTCGTGTCCGAATGCTTCTTCTGTATCTGTACTTGTAGCTTCACCGATTAATACCTTTGTAGCTTCTGGTACAGTAAATCCTGCCATTTCTGCAATTGTTACTGGACGCTGTCCAACAATCTTTGCATTAAGGGCGCCATTTATTAATAAGGTTTTTCTAATCTTATCTGCTTCTTCTTTGTTAAGGAAATATGCGCCTCTCTTAGTAAATTCCTTCTTTACAGCGTCATAAACCTTAGCATCAGCGATAACTGTCTGCTCTGTTGCGCAAATCATACCATTATCAAATGTCTTTGAATGAAGGATAGAGTTTACAGCGTTAATGATATCTGCTGAAGAATCGATAATTGCTGATGCATTACCAGCACCAACACCAAGAGCTGGTGTACCTGATGAGTATGCTGATTTAACCATACCAGGACCACCTGTTGCAAGGATAAGATCTGCTTCTCTCATAACTTCGTTTGTCATTTCTATTGAAGGGATATCTACCCATCCGATGATTCCTGCTGGAGCGCCAGCAGCAACTGCAGCATCAAGAACTATCTTAGCAGCAGCGATTGTTGACTTCTTAGCACGTGGATGTGGGCTAATGATAATACCGTTTCTTGTCTTTAATGAAATAAGTGTTTTGAAAATAGCTGTAGATGTAGGGTTTGTTGTAGGAATAACTGCAGCAATAACACCGATAGGTTCTGCAATTTTTGTAATTCCGAATGCCTTATCTTCTTCAATTACACCACAAGTCTTTGTATCCTTGTATGCATTGTAGATATATTCTGCAGCATAATGGTTCTTTGTAATCTTATCTTCAACGATACCCATGCCTGTTTCTTCTACTGCCATCTTTGCAAGTGGAATTCTTGCTTTATTAGCTGCAAGAGCAGCTGCCTTAAAAATAGCATCTACTTGTTCCTGTGTGTAAGTAGAAAATTTCTTTTGAGCTTCTCTAATCTCTGCTATACGGATAGCTAACGCTTCCATACCATCAACGATTTCTGGAGAAGTTACTTTTGTTTCTTTCTTTGCCATTTTAGAATCCTCCTAATTGATATTGTCAATTTATTAACAAAGTGATTATATTATCTTGTTATTTTTTTGTCAATACATAATATGATATTTTTTTAACAAATTTACTGGAATTATTGTTTATTTTGCCGCAAAGTATCTTTTTATAATATTTATCCTAAATCAAAAATCCAAGAATGATACCTTATTGCCATATTTGGCACGGGGTATATCCTTGGATTTTTTTTATTTTTATAATTCTAATTTTGTTCGAATTTATTTAAATCATCATAATAGTATGAGTATCCCATATTGTTTATTCTATGGACTTCTCCATCTTCAATATAAAATACTTGCCAGTAATTTCCTTCCTGATTTGGCACATAGAATGTATATGATTCATCATCCATATAAAGGGTAACTGTTGCGCCTGAACGTGCTAACTCAGTCGATGATGATGTACTTCTATTTGTATAATCAAATACAGTAAAGACATATTTTCCATCTACTGGCACGTAAACCGAAGTGGTTTCTGGTCCATATGAATATTTATCATCTACATCAAGTCTTGCAATCATTTCATCATCATCTTCATGTTCCATATCAATATAATACGTATGGAATTGACGTCCTGATGGTGTTGGTCCGAAGAGATGTGAATCTAAATCCTGTGGATATTCACCCCAAGTAAGTACCACTCTCATCTCTCCATTTTCAAGAACAGGGGTAAGTGTACCATCCTCGTTGTAAACTGTTTCACCACCAATTACTGTAATTACAAAGTAATTGCTTTGATATCCCAAGACTGTAGCCTCAACTGTGTAGTTACCAGGAGCAAGTTCTACTTTAAAGTTACCATCTTCATCTGTTATACATCTATAAATAATATCGCCTGTAGTGTTGTAAATACCTCTTCTAAACTCAAGAAGTGTATTTGTAACAGTACTTGCATCGAAAGCATTAATTACTGAGCCTTCAACAATACCCTCCTCTTGCGAGTTAGCAGCAAGTGCAACCTGTGCATTGTATGTTGTAGCATTTTCGGTAACTACAATTCCATCTAAAGTTTCATAAATGTAATTATTTGATAACACGTGCATAGAATATGTTCCAATAGGAAGTGTTATATCATATTCACCGTTTTCATTTGTGTTAGCAAAGTAATTCTTGCCAGCTTCTGAAACAAGGTTAAGTGTTACATTTGAAATGTTTTCACTTGTATATCCATCAATTACATGGCCTGATAAGAATCCTACATTTTCTAATTCAGCAGCTTCTATCGTTTGATCAGATGATTGTGCTTTAAGTTCAATAGCTTTTCTAACTGCTAATTCTGCATCTACAATAGGATAAAGCTTGGAATTCTTAACAGCATATTTACTTACACAATTCTTTACAATATCAATAACCTGCTCACTTGTAAGGTTTGGATTTACGTCATACACAAGTGCAATTACACCAGTTACATGAGGTGCAGCCATTGATGTACCACTCATATATCCGTATTCATCAAATGAATATGTACTATAAATGCTGCTGCCTGGTGCTGCAATATCTACCAATGCTCCGTAATTTGAGAAACCAGATAAGTTGTAGCATAATTCACCTGACATTCCCTGTGCAGTTACAGAATTTTGAATACTTCCAACAACAATAGTATGCTTGCTTGAACATTCACCAGCTTTAAGATATGTAACAAACATATCAGATTCTGCTGACATTCCTGCATTTCCTGCTGCCTTTACGAACACAAAATCATATCCATCATCTTCAAGTTGCTTGAAAATTGAATCCATATAATTCACGGCATATTCATCAATATCAAATCCTGTACTGCTTGTTTGCGCACCAACACTATAGTTGATAACCTTTGAACCTGAAAGCACAAGGGAACACATATCATATGCGAATCCATATTGTGATGAATAACGTACTAATTCATCATCATTCATTTCGTATGTCCACTGATTTGCAAATAAAATATCACAGTTATTGCATACACCGTTTGAATAATTTTGATTATTGATTGTTGAACCAATTGTTCCTATTACATGTGTTCCATGATTTAAATAATTGCAGAAATCGCAGGAAGTCCACATATTATGCCAATGTGTATCTTTATTGTTTGAGAAGAAATCATAAAACTCACTAGCACTCTGACCATTTAATAACTTCATACCATCGGCTGACATATTTAAGTCTGAGTGTTTATAATCCGCAAATGAATCTAAAACACCAACTTTTACAGGTGCTGTATCCATTGCAAATTTCCATGCTTTAGGAGCATTTATGACTTCAAGATTCCAATCATAGTCGTGTCCTTGATATGGATCTTCTATATCTTCTTCTGTAGTAGTAGTCTCTGGTTCTCTAATAGCCCCAGTGGTTCTATCCTCTGGAGTTACTTCTTCTGTTGTCTCCTCGTCTGTTGTTTCCTCATCTACTGTAGTCACTTCATCTGAGGTTGTTGTTTCATCATCCGATGGAGTGGTTGTTTC
>JAAYNM010000084.1 GCA_012520815.1 Clostridiales bacterium | reverse complement strand
CCACCATGTTAAATTTGACATGGTGGTTTTTAAGTATAAAAATGTAAAGATTAGTATAATGTTATGGAAAAAAATCACATATTATGTTACAATGCTAAAGTGTGATTAATAAAAATTTAATATATTCTTAGGAGGAAGAAAAATGTTTTGTCCAAAATGTGGAAAATCAATTTTAGAGGGTGAAGTTTGTTCATGTGAAACAACAACTACAACCACAGGAAGTAATACACAAGATACATATGGTCAGGCACAACAGCCATATAGCCAACAACAGCAGATTCAGCAACCATATAACCAGATGCCATATGGAGAAGCAGCCTACAATCAGCAGCAGTCATATGGTAATCCATATGCACAACCAATTCCAAGTCAACAAATGTATAACCAGCAACCAGCAGGCATGATGTCGAATGGTCTAGATAGAGCAAACGCAGTTATCAAAGAAGCATGTGGATCTACATTGACGATGGTATTAGCGCTCATAATTACTATTTCATTTGCTATGTCATTTATTGGAACATTTATTTCAAGTTCGGGCTCAACAGATTCAGCAGAGACATTGACCGGTTCTATTTTTGGTGGTATTATTGGTCTTATTCCAATGTTCTTTATGGTGCTTGGTTCATGGCTTGTAATTCATTCTGCAAAATCAGATGAACCTAGAGTTAGGACGACTGGATTTACTATGATTAGAGGTTATTTAATTACTATGGTAGTAATTTTTGCTATTTTGCTTGTAGTAATTACTATTGTAGGATTTTTCTTAATAGCTATGGGTGAAGGTCTTGGTGAATATATTAGGGAGGCTTTTGGAAGCGCTTTCTATTATCAGTTAGGACTTGATGAATTAGGTGGAAATATAAGTGCGGTTTTAATGATAGGAATATTTATTGTAGATATAGTTTTAGCAATGTTTATAGTTATATATAGTAAAATTTCAGGCTCAGTTAAACACATTAAGAGAATTACTCTTGGTATGGTTAAAGGAAATATTTCAACATTTGCGGCGATAATGTTATTTATTTTTGGAGGTTTTTCAGCCATTACAATGATAGTGAGTCTTGTGGGGGGAGATATTTACTCGAGTATAAGCACAATGTTTACTATTGCAGCAGAAATCATTGGTGGTGTTTGTTTATTAAACATAAAGAAACAACTTAGTATAACACTTGGTAGATAGGAAAAATATGAATATTTTACTTGTGGCAATTAATGCAAAGTATATACATTCCAATTTGGCAGTATACTCTCTGCGAGCATATGCAAAGGAATACAGAAATCAAATTTCCATATGTGAGTACACTATCAACAATCGTGTTGATGAAATAATAGAAAATATTTATTGGAGAAAGCCAGATATTCTGGCTTTTTCGTGTTATATATGGAATATTGAATACGTAAATAAAATAACAAAAGAGATACGAAAAGTATTACCTAACACTAAGATTTGGCTTGGTGGACCAGAAGCATATTACAATAGTAAAAATATGCTTATTAATCATCCTGAAATTGACCTTGTAATGAAAGGTGAGGGGGAAGAGACCTTTAGGGAACTACTTTCTATGGAAATTTCACATACTGTGAAGATAGAAAATATTTTGGGTGTGGATTACATTGATTCTAATGGTGATTTTGTGGAAAATCCTCTTAGAGTGGCAATGGACATGTCTACAATTCCATTCCCGTATGAGGATTTGAAAGATTTTGAGAATAAAATTATTTATTACGAAAGTAGCAGAGGTTGTCCTTTTTTATGTAGTTATTGCCTATCGTCAGTAGAGAAGCAACTTAGATTTAGAAATATAGAAATAGTAAAAAAAGAACTTCAGTTTTTTATAGATAATAAGACGAGTCAAGTCAAATTTGTTGACAGAACGTTCAACTGTAACAAGACTCACGCTATGGAAATATGGAAATATATTTATGAACACGATAACGGGATTACAAACTTCCATTTTGAGGTGGCAGCAGATTTGATAGGTGAGGATGAACTTGAATTGATGTCAAAAATGCGCCCCGGACTCATACAACTTGAGATTGGCGTGCAGTCTACAAATGAAGATACTATTAGGGAGATCCGCCGGAAGATGGACCTAGATAAATTAAAGCAGGTAACCACAAAGGTGCATTCTTTTAATAATATTCATCAGCATTTGGATTTGATAGCTGGTCTACCATATGAGGGAATGGATTCATTTAAAAGGTCATTTGACGAGGTGTATAGGATGGCACCGGATCAATTACAACTTGGTTTTTTGAAGGTTCTTGCAGGTTCTTATATGTATGATAAGGCAGATGACTATGGTGTGAAATATAAGGAATATCCGCCATATGAGGTGATGGCTACAGAGTGGATAAGCTATGATGAGATTTTACATTTGAAACTTATAGAGGAGATGGTGGAGACTTATTACAATTCAGGTCAGTTTAGGTTTACTATCAAGGCTATTGAGAAGTTATATGAAAGTCCTTATAAAATGTTTGAGGATATAGGATTGGCATATGAAGGAATACTTGATAAGAACTCTAAACATACACGAATGGCACGCTACAAAGTCTTGGATGAATTTTCAAAAAGTAAGGATGTAGATATCACCGAGTATCTAACTCTTGATATGTACCTTAGAGAAAATATGAAAACGAGACCGCCTTTCTCAAAAGATTTAAGCAAATATAAAGATATAATTAAGCACATTGCAAGACTACTAAAATTGGAGAAGCAAAATCATATTGAGGTATTTAAAAAGAGCGTTTTGGATGAGAAATGGATTTGTGAAATGCTAGACTATGAGGAAATTTTATTGAATGAAATCCAATCAGAGAATATTGGTTTGAGTAACCGAGAATTCGTCTCTGAAAAAAACGATATTGTATTTGCTATATTTGATTATACCAATCGTAATCCATTAAATTACCAGTGCAAACTTCTAATAGTAAATGTATAATAACAGATAGAAAGTAGCATTTAAAAATAGATGAAAGTATTAGATAAAAATATTATCTAGAATTAGTAGATAAAGAATTGTGAATACAAAAACTTTAGGAGGAAAGCTATGGCAAGAAAAAATGTCAAAAAGGTACTAGAATTACTAGACGAGCATTATACAACAGAGTATAAGTGCTATCTGAATCACGATAATGCGTGGCAGCTACTTTTTGCAACGATGCTCAGTGCACAATGTACAGATGCTAGAGTAAACATTGTGACGAAAGATTTATTCAAAAAGTATACTTCTATTTTTGATTTTGCAAACGCCGATCTTAAAGAATTGGAACAGGATATAAAACCTACAGGATTTTACCATAATAAGGCAAAGAACATTATATTATGTGCCAAGAGACTACTTTTAGAATTTAATGGTGAGGTTCCCAGTTCACTTGAAGACTTGACCTCCTTAGCAGGCGTTGGTAGAAAAACTGCCAATGTAATTAGGGGAAATGTCTATGGAGAACCTAGTATAGTTGTGGATACTCATGTAAAGAGAATTTCCAGAAAGCTCGGTTTCACGAAGGAAACAGATCCTGAAAAAATAGAGTATGATTTAATGAAGGTTCTACCAAAGGACCATTGGATACTTTTTAATATTCAAATTATTACCCATGGAAGAGGCATATGTACTGCTAGAAGTCCAAAATGTAAAGAATGTTTTTTGTATGACTACTGTCCTGGGCATGAGAAAGTAGATAAAGTCAAATAATGACCACAGATAAGAGATTAAAATGCTTTATGAATATATTGCACTAGATATTGAGACCACGGGATTAAATCCAAAAAATGACAGTATAATAGAGATTGGTGCTATAAAAGTAGTAAATGGAGTAGAGGTAGAGAAATTTTCTACATTTATTAATCCTGCAAGAAGAATCCCACCATTTATAACGAAGGTTACAGGTATAGATGATGAAATGGTAAGGAGTGCCCCTAACATTAGCCAAGTAATAGGGGAGTTAGTAGAATTTATGAAAGGGTATAGTATAGTTGGACATAATATTATGTTTGACTATAGCTTTATAAAAACAAATGCCATAAATAATGGTTATGATTTTAAATGTACAGCTATTGATACCCTAAAAATATCCAGAGAATATTTAAAAGATTTAGAAAGTAGAAAATTAGACTATTTATGCAAATATTTCCAGATAGAGGATGAAAACCATCATAGGGCAGAAAATGATGCAAGAGCAGCATATAAGCTGTATGAACTACTTTGTGAGAGATATGTCAAGGAAGAGATACAGCCGGTGTCTTTGGAATACAAAGTAAAGAGAAAAATGCCAATTACACAGAAGCAAGCAAAATATTTGAGAAGCCTTGTGAAGTTCCACAATATTAAATTAGATGTAGAAATTATGCAACTCACAAAAAGTCAGGCTTCCAGATACATAGATAAGATTATTCTTGAGTATGGGAAGATGTGGAATTAATAGCATTATCTTCTTTTATAGATTCGAGATTTCTTATTATGGAGTTTTTCATAAGTGAATCGAGTTTTTTAGCTGTTTCAATGAGGTAATCAATCTTTTCGGGTTGATTTTGTGCCATATAAAGAGTAGCCAAATGCTTGTAATTGGAACTTACATCTGATAAACTATCAATGCCAAACTCAAGGACGTAGGTTGCTTCCTTGGTAAGCCCTAATTCAATTAATTTTGAACCATATCTTGCAATGGTAGTAGCCATAAGAGTGTAGTTATCATCATAAGATGTAACTTCATTTAGATTGGCAACACCATAGATAGTTTTTAGGTCAGTGGAGGTTTTTCCTGTGAGATTGAGGATGCGTTTTGGGATTAGTCCCTCGAGGGTATCGCTTAGTTCGATAAGCTCTTCATCATAAGGTCCGTTTGGTAATAAATTTTTTATGAGCAAATTATCAGATATTGTGATATAATCTTCGTTATCTAAAGATTTACGTCTAACATTGTTTGCTTCGGACTCTTTAGTCCAAAAGTCATTGGACTGAGTGGTAGCTTGTCTTTCAGACTTTTTGCGTTCGTAGGTCTGCCAAATTACAAAGATTAAAAATAAGCCAAATATTGGAAAATAGAAATTCATTTTTATTGTCCTCTCAAATATAATAGTTATTTTACGGAAGGAGTCGCCATGTTTAATATATACAACAGAAAGCAAAGAAAAAAACTTACTGCAATCGTAGCTATAGTATTAGTATTGGCCATGATAGTGCCAATGGTACTTTCATACATTCTATAATAAGTTAAAAACTACAAGTTGTAAAGAAGATGATTTTATGAAACCAGGAAAAGTATCTGAACCAGTACTTATCAGGTCGATAATTAAACCTATCAAAAAACAAAATGATGTCATTTTAGAAGGCGCCGCAGTGGGTAATGATGCAGCGCTTATTGACGTTGCAGGCAGAAAGATTCTTGCATCTACTGAGACAGTTACAGACAAGAAAGAATACCAGAAAGCCAGAGCATTTATTCGCAGTGTGAATAATTGCCTTGCAAAAGGTGGTATACCTATTTCAGCGCAAGTATCTATTGTGATTCCCGAGAACATGAGAGAATCTGGACTTAAGAATATAATGGAAGAGATGGTATTTGCTGCGGAAAAACTGAATTGCCCTATAAGTGGTGGACACACAGAAGTATCTAGCTATGTACAAACACCAGTAGTTACAGTGACTACAATGGCTGCAGTGATTTCAGACACAGGTGACGCTTTGAGCTTAAAAAATATCAAACCTGGTCAAGATATTGTAGTGACAAACTATATTGGACTTGAGGGTTCTGCTATTTTAGCAATGAAAGAGATGGAATTTTTTAAAACTAAGTTTTCATCTGGCTATATTGATAATATACTAGAATATATAAATGAAATATCTATATACAATGAGGCTGCAGTCGCCAGTAAGCATGGAGTGACGGCCATGCATGATTTATCAGAAAATGGAATATTCGGAGCGTTATGGGAAATAGGTGAGGCAGGAAACTGTGGAGTGGAAATCGATCTTCGCAATATCCCAGTACATCAAGAAACCATTGAACTTTGCGAATATTTTGATATTAATCCTTATCAGATGCCTTCTTCAGGAGCTTTACTTATTATTACTGACGATGGTAAAGCACTGAAAGAGAAATATTTATCTGTTGGTATTAATGCGCAAGTAATAGGAACTACTACCTTGGGAAATGACAAAGTAATAGTAAATAACGAAGAAAGAAGATATTTAGAACCACCGAAGATGGAAAAGATGGTTTAAACAATAAAGTAAAGGAGATGTTGGAGGAAAAATGATAGAAATTAATGAAATCAAAAAAACAATTTTAGGAATCATTGAAAAAAATAGTCGTATTGATATGAAGGAATTAGCGATTCTTTTGGGAATTTCAGAAATTGAAGTGGCCAATGCCATTGGTGATATGGAGAAGGAAAACATTATCTGCGGATACCATACTATGATTAACTGGGAGAATACCACTGAAGAAAAAGTAACTGCTATGATTGAGGTAATGGTTACTCCTCAAAGAGGTATAGGTTTTGACAAGATTGCTGAACGCATTTATAACTTTAGTGAAGTTCAATCAGTATACCTTATGTCTGGTGGATTTGATTTTATGGTTATTCTTGAAGAGAAGACTATGAAGTCAGTATCACAGTTTATTTCAGATAAGCTATCACCAATAGAGGAAATCAGAGGAACAGCAACTCACTTTGTGCTTAAGAAGTATAAGGCACATGGAATTATTCTTAACGAAGAAAAGACAGACGAAAGGATGCTAGTGACCCCATGAGAAACCCATTATCAAATATAGTAACGGATATAAAGCCTTCGGGCATTAGAAAGTTTTTTGATATAGTAAGTGAGATGAAGGATGCTATTTCTTTGGGTGTTGGTGAACCAGACTTTGATACACCATGGCACATTAGAGAAGAGGGTATTTACTCGCTAGAAAGAGGTAGAACATTTTATACCTCCAATGCAGGATTAAAGGATTTAAAGATAGAGATATGTAACTATTTGGAAAGAAGATTTAATATTTCCTATAATTATATGGACGAAGTTTTAGTTACAGTAGGAGGTAGTGAAGCTATTGACCTTGCTATGAGAGCTATGATAGATCCAGGTGATGAAGTGTTGATTCCACAGCCAAGTTATGTTTCGTATTTACCATGCGTACAACTTACATATGGCAAGCCAGTACCTATTGAATTGAAGGCAGAGAATGAGTTTAAACTCACTCCTAAACAGCTTCTAGAACATATTACAGACAAGACAAAAGTACTTATTTTGCCATTTCCTAATAATCCAACAGGGGCGATATTAGAAAAGGAAATCCTTGAAAAAATCGCTGCTATTTGTATAGAAAAGGATATTTATGTAGTGTCAGATGAGATTTATGCTGAATTATCCTACAATGGTCGTCACACTTCTATAGCATCTATTCCAGGTATGAAAGATAGGACTATTGTAATAAATGGATTCTCTAAATCATATGCAATGACAGGTTGGAGATTGGGATATGCTTGTGGACCTAGCGTAATAATTGGTCAGATGATAAAAATACATCAGTTTGCTATTATGTGTGCACCTACAACTAGCCAATATGCTGCTGTAGAGGCTTTAAAAAATGGCGACAGCGATGTAGAACAGATGCGTACTGCATACAATCAGCGACGAAGATATCTTGTGAATGCATTTAAAGAAATGGGACTTGAATGTTTTGAACCATATGGTGCGTTTTATATTTTCCCTAGCATCAAGAAATTTGGGCTTACTTCAGAGGAATTTGCAACAAAGCTTCTTCAAGAAGAAAAGGTTGCAGTTGTTCCAGGAACCGCGTTTGGAGATTGTGGTGAAGGGTTCCTTAGAATTTCATATGCATACTCCCTGGAAAATCTAAAAATAGCTATAGCAAGATTAGAAGCATTTATAAAGAGATTAGAAGAAAATCAACAATAGTACTAGAGAATAGTATTTTAAAGAAGGTAAGAATATGTTGAATATTGTTTTGCATGAGCCTGAAATTCCGGCGAATACAGGTAACATAGGAAGGACATGTTGCGCAACAGGAACTAGATTACATTTAATTGGTCCTCTAGGTTTCTCACTTAGTGAGAAAGCATTAAAGAGAGCAGGAATGGATTATTGGGAACATCTAGACGTTACAGTTTATGATGATTATAATGACTTCCGAGAAAAGAACCCTGGAGCGAAAGTTTATTTTGCCACAACAAAGGCACCTAATGTATATTCTGATGTGAGTTATGAAGAGGATTGTTACATTATGTTTGGCAAGGAAAGTGGCGGTATTCCAGAGAATATTCTGGTGAATAATCAGGAAACCTGCGTGCGAATTCCAATGAATCCCCAGATTCGCTCCCTCAATTTATCAAATTCAGCTGCCATCGTTTTATACGAAGCATTGAGACAAAATAACTTTTCGGGAATGGAACTTGAAGGGCATTTAAGAAAGTACGATTGGAAATAATAGAGCGAAGTTAAACAAAATAAAATCCCTGCTCGCGTGTCTGCCATAAGTGGCTAGATAGCGAGTGGGGACTTTTTTATGTGGTGACTCTTTCCTACGAAGGAATAATAGGTAAAATATTTTTCTTTGATTTATGCAAGGTGAAAATAAATTCTGTACCTACGCCTTCAGTAGAGATAACATTTATGTTTTCATTATGGCTGGTTATAATCTCTTTGGCTATAGAAAGGCCAAGACCAGAGCCTGTTTTATCCTTGCCTCTTGAAATGTCTGTCTTATAAAATCTATCCCAAATTTTATTGAGGGACTCTCTTGGAATACCAATACCAGCATCTTTAATAGAAACAAAAACCAATTCATTTTTATCTAAAACATTAATTGTAATAGTAGAATTTGCGTGACTGAATTTTATGGCATTGTCAATAAGATTGTATAAAACCTGCTGAATCTTCACTTGATCAGCCATAACCATATAGGATTTAGCACCAAATGTAACATCCAAAGTAATCTTTTTGCGGTTACATTGACCCTCAAAGGAAAGTAGACTACTTCTGACTACTGTTACTATATCGAATTCACTCATATCAAGATTAAGACCTTTTCCGTTACCAGTGTTTAGAGTAAGTAGGCTAGAGGTTAGTCGATTTAAACGCTCGGCTTCTGACAAGAGAATATTGAGGTACTTGTCGTACTTTTCTGGTGGGATAGTACCATCCAACATGGCCTCTAAATAGCCTTTTATAGATGTAAGTGGTGAACGGAAATCATGGGAGCAGTTGGATATAAATTTACGTTGTTTATCGTCAATGGTCTTGAATTCACCAGCCATATAATTCATATTGGCAGCTAGAAGTCCCATTTCATCATTAGTTTTAATCTTAAGACCATCATAATCAAAATTACCCTTTGCTAACTCTTTCGAGGCTCTTGTAATCTTTTTTAATGGAATATATACGGTTATAGTAAATACGATAACGATAATAAGCGAGAAAGATAATATTAATGCTGCAACGAAATAAATGTTGTTCATGGCATAAATGGTATCAGTCTCGACATAGCAGGTCTGTTTGCTGATGAGAATGTAACCGTAAGTGGTAAAATCGTTTACAATGGGCGCAACTACGCTAATACACTCGTTGGATAGGAAGTTATCAAGAGTTCCTACAGTATAATAACCGTGACCAAAGTACTCGCCAAGGCCCTCTATATTGTCTTGGGAAAAGTAATTTTCAGAGGAACTTACAATTCTACCATTGCTATCGGTAATCCAGATAATGCTGTCTGTAGCATATGCTAGAGTGGTAATCTCATTGGCATAGTTGTAGTTATTATTTACAATATCATAGTGGTATTTTCCATATCTTTGTGATAGGGAATAGGCTTGCTTGTATAATTGATTTCCAATTTTTCTTTCGTTGTAATCATATACTTTTGGTTCCAAAAACGTAGTAATTAAAAGCAGAGTAATTACTGCAAAGGAAACATAGCCCAAAAACAATTTAAAATAAATGCTTTGTTTCATTATATCTACCTAGTTTCAAATTTGTAGCCAATGCCCCATACAGAGGTGAGGGCCCAGTTTTTGTGGTCGGAAATCTTTTCGCGGATTCTCTTTATGTGTACGTCTACGGTCCTTGTATCACCAATGTATTCATATCCCCAAATATGATCTAGAAGTTGCTCTCTAGTAAAAACCTGATTGGGAGATGCTGCAAGGAAGTATAAAAGTTCTATTTCCTTTGGTGGCATCTTTATAGCAGAACCCATATAGGTAACAGAGTAATTGGTTTTGTTTATTATTAAATCTTCATATTTCACAAGTTCAGCTTTCGTTGAATTCGTAGCAGAAGAAGTAGAATTGGAGTTCATAGTTCTTCTTAGAACAGCCTTTACCCGGGCAACAAGCTCTTTTGAATCAAAAGGTTTAATAATGTAATCATCAGCACCTAGTTCTAGTCCCAGAACCTTGTCAAACACTTCACCTTTAGCTGAAAGCATAATAATAGGTGTAGAGTATTCCTTACGAATTTCACGACACACTTGATATCCATCCATGCCAGGAAGCATAAGGTCTAATAAAATTAAATCAGGGGCAAAGAACTTTACTGCCTCTAGTGCAGATTCTCCGTCCTCTGCGCATTTCACCTCAAAACATTCCTTTGTGAGATATAGGTCAATTAGTTCTGAAATGTTGGTATCGTCATCAACAATAAGTATTTTCTGTCTGTTTAGCATAAAATCATCCTTCTATTTGAATTCTACTATAGTTACACCAGTATCGCCTTCGCCAAAAGAGCCAAGACGGAAATCCTTCACATACTTTTGTCTCTTTAAATGTGAATGAACTGCATTTTTTAATGCGCCTGTACCTCGTCCATGAATTATTCTGCAAGTGTTCATATGTGCAAGATAGGCATCATCAAGATATTTGTCTAAAACGGAAACTGCCTCATCCGTAGTCATGCCGATAAGATTTACCTCAGGGGAAATAGAAAATGATTTTGACATTTTAATCTTGCCTGACCCTGTCTTTTGAAGAGCGGGGGAGGTAATCTGGGTATCGTCAATAATTTCCAAGTCTCGCATATTAACCTGTGAACGAAGAATTCCCATCTGTACAAATAAATCGCCCTTTGCATTAGGTATGGAAGAAACAGTACCATTTAGATTGAGGCTTAGAACTTTAACAGCAGTGCCAAGAGTGAAATCCTTAGGTGAATAACTGCGTGATTGATTTTTCTTAGCTTTAAGTGCAAGTTTTCCTTCGGCAGCCTTCATTTTTCCACGGAGGTTATTACGGGCCTGTTCCATATCTTTAAGGGAGGAGTGGCCTCCCTTTGAAAGTTTAGTCATATTTTTGATTGTGTCGTCTGCAAATGCTTTAGCTTCTGCAAGAATACTTGCAGCTTCTTCGTTCGCTTTCCTTAAAATACCTTCCCGTCTGTCATCAAGACTTTCAGACTTTTTCTCAAGTCTAATTTTAAGTTCTTCTATCTCAGCCTTATAACGCTTGATTTCAGCCTGTTCTTTATCTATTTCAAGTTTACTTTCCTCCAGGTCTGTAATAATATCTTCAAAAGATTTACTCTCTTCTGTAATATGATTTTTGGCATCAGCAATGATAAAATCGGGAAGTCCCAATTTGCCGGAAATAGCAAAAGCATTACTTTTACCAGGAACACCAATGAGAAGCCTATATGTTGGAGATAGAGTCTCCAATGAGAATTCACAGCATCCATTTTCAACGCCTTCAGTAGATAGAGCAAATACTTTGAGCTCACTATAATGAGTAGTAGTCATAGTGCGTACTTTCATATTGTGAAGGAAAGTTAAAATACTGATTGCTAGAGCAGCACCTTCTACAGGGTCAGTACCAGCACAAAGCTCATCAAAGAGGACAAGGGACTTATCATCGGCATGTTCAATGATGTGAATAATATTTTTCATATGAGAGGAGAAAGTACTAAGGTTTTGCTCGATACTCTGCTCGTCCCCAATATCTGCGTAAATTTCTTCGAATACGCTAAGTGTAGAACCTTCATCAGCTGGGATGTGAAGTCCAGATTGTCCCATAAGCTGGAGTAGTCCAACAGTCTTTAAGGACACAGTTTTTCCACCAGTATTAGGACCAGTAATAACTAGTAAATCGTAGTCTTTTCCAAGGGGGATATTAGTAGGCACCACTTTTTGCTGATCTAGCAAAGGGTGTCTTGCAGATTTTAAATTAATTATACCATCGGTGTTGAATATAGGCTCGCTACACTTTAAGGATTTTGAGTATGCAGCTTTTGCAAAAATGAAGTCCAACTCCGATAGTACATTGAAATCACATTCAAGAGCAGAAAGGTTTTCGGCAACAGCATTGCTTAATTCTGCAAGAATTCTTTCGATTTCTGCCTTCTCTTTAATGGCAAGCTCACGTAATTCATTGTTTAAGTTTACAACACTCATAGGCTCGATGAAAAGAGTGGAGCCTGTAGAGGATTGGTCATGAACCATACCAGGGACCATAGACTTGCTGTCTGCTTTAACAGGTAAGCAGTAGCGACCATTTCTCATTGTTATAATGCCGTCCTGCAAGTAGGTACGCTGAGAATTAACTAATGAATTTAATTGAGAGTGGATTTTGTCATTGGTGTGCTTAATAGCTCTACGAATAGAACTGAGTCCAGAACTAGCATCGTCGGCTATTTCGTCCTCAGAAACAATACATCTTTTAATTTCATTATTCAGAGGAGAAAGAGGCTCTATTAACATAAATCTATCTGTAAGAGAGTCATTGTATTCACCACTGTCGTCCTTTTTGGAAAATGATTTAATGCGTAATGCAACATTTAATACGGAACTGACGTCTAATAGTTCTGTGATACCTAGGGAACTGCCTACTTCAAGTCTTTTAAGGGATGCCCTAATATCTCTGGTGCCAGAAAAAGAAATACTACCATGATGCCATAATCTAGAAAGTGCATCCGAGGTCTCTTTTTGCGCTATCATTATCTCATTTATATCTGTAACAGGACTTATGTTTGCACACATATCCTTTCCAAGAGGTGAGGAAGCATAACTAGTAAGGGTTTCCACAATTCTTGTAAATTCAAGTGTTTTTAGAACTTTAAAATTCATAACAAAAAACTCCTATCTATTTGCATTTAACACTAAATTACATTATAATATAGAGTAGCCTTGAAATTCAAGGGATATGTATATAATCTTTAATTCACATTGAATTGGAGCACAATTAATGAAAAGTCGTAAAGATAGAAACAAAAAAATACACAGTCAGATGAAAGAAGAAAATACAAAATCCATGGTAGAAAACCAATCAAATATAAATGATGAGAATACTAATTCAGAAAACAAATCCCATGAAAAAACAGGAAGTACTAACTTAGAAAATCAGGATAGGGAAAGTACGATATTAGATGGGGGAAGTCAACCTGAATATAAATTTGTAAAAGAGACTATTATCGATAAAAGAGCGAAACTTAAGATGAACTTGATGAAGATTTTATCAGGCTTCTTAGCTGTGGCCCTTATTGCCTGTGTAGCATTTATTGTGGGAGGAAGGAGTCATATTGGTGATGACGATTCTAAAGATTCGGATACTATATCAAGTAATGACGAGAGCCCTAGTCAAACGGAAGACCCTACAAGTGAAACCAACACTAGCGAGAATATTACCGATGAATACGTCCCAACACCTGAGGAAGTATTGCAGAAGAGGATTATTTCTTCGGTGGTTATGTTGAGTGTCTACAGTGATGTATATGAAAATGAAAGCGTAGAAGACGCTAGAATAGATACGGAATCAGATATTACTATCAAGAGAAATCAAGCAAATAACATAGATTCTACCACAGATGACTTGGCGTCTATGCTTGATGGGATGGAATCTACATCTGAAAACAAAACGCCGTCTACTACTGAGGAAACAACAGAAGAATTACGCAAAGGTCATATAATTGGAAAGTATTCCGGTGTGATTATTTCAAAGTCAGATGACTTTTTTATACTTACACATATAGATAGTGTTGCAGGTGGGGATGCTATTTATGCAGTTTTTGGAGGACAGTATGAGGTAAAGGCTGACATCTGCTACAAAGATATAGATACCAATATTGCCATTTTAAAAATTCCAGCCAAGGGGCTTAGTGGAGCGATTGATAATGTAACTGGGGAAGCTATCATCTCTAAAAATGGCCAAGCGGAAATAGGCAATCAAGTATATTTCTCAGGAATGATGGGAGATAAAGATTGCAGTATAGTTCAGGCCTCAGTCATTAGCACAGGAGAGGAACACTATGGCGTAGATGTAGACTACAGCATTTACAAGGTTAATATTGCGTGGAATGCCAATAAAGATGGATTTTTGTTTGATAACGCAGGCAATTTAACAGGTATGTATATGCCTCTAAAGAGAGATGGAAGTATTGTGTCCATACAGGATTTAACAGGTATTAATAGCCTTATTGAAAGTGTTATCGATGAAAAGAAGGTTCCATTTATCGGAATAACAGGTCAAAAGGTGTCTGTCGAGGTTGAAAAACTAGTAGGCCACAATATGCCAGATGGCGTATACGTGACCGATGTGGCGGTGGATTCGCCAGCATATAAAGCAGGCATTATGGTTGGAGATATTATCCACAGAGCAGAAGCTACTTCTATTAGAAGCATTAGCGATATAAGGGGGCTTATTGATAAGAAAAATGTTGGTGATATCATTACCATTTACATTTATAGAAATATTGTATCAAAATATAACACTTACTCCATCGATGTAAAACTCGGTGAGAGATAATATTGGAGGAATTAAAATGAAATATATTGAGACATTTAGAGAAGGCGAAAAGGTTACAGGAGTATATTTTTGTAAGCAGAAAACCTCAGCAGTTACTAAGAATGGCAAACCATATGAATCTGTGATTTTACAAGATAAAACGGGAACTATAGATTCAAAAATATGGGATCCAAATTCTCTTGGAATAGATGACTTTGATGCTCTTGACTACGTGGATATAGTTGGTGATATTACCGTGTTTAACGGCATTACACAACTAAGTATTAAACGCGCTCGCAAGGCTGAAGAAGGAGAGTATGATGAAAAGGAATACTTACCAGCATCAGATAAAGATGTAGAGAGCATGTACTCAGAGATTATTGGATTCATTAATTCCGTTGAAAATACATATCTTAAGACACTTTTAGAAATGTTTTTTGTGGAGGATGAGAATTTCATCCAATTATTTAAAAAACATTCAGCAGCAAAAAGTGTTCATCACGGATTTATTGGTGGACTTTTAGAACATACATTGTCAGTGACAAAGCTCTGTGATGCTTATACAAAACTTTATCCCATACTAAATAGAGACCTTTTAATCACAGCGGCAATGTTTCATGATATTGGAAAAACAGAAGAACTTTCCACATTTCCAATTAATGATTATACAGATGAGGGTCAGCTTTTAGGCCATATTGTTATCGGATATCAGCGTGTAACAGAGGCCATTGGCAAAATCCCGGATTTTCCAGTAAAGATGGGAAATGAATTAAAACATTGTATATTATCACACCACGGAGAATTAGAATATGGTTCACCAAAAAAGCCAGCTCTAATAGAAGCTATTGCCTTAAATTTTGCAGACAACACAGATGCAAAGATAGAGACCATGAAAGAATTACTTACAAGCGCTCAGCCAGCAGAAGGTACACAGTGGCTTGGTTATAATAGATTTTTGGAAACAAACATAAGAAGGACGAGTAAGTAGAAACACAATATCATTGAAGAGATATTAGAGAGAACTTATGAATTTTAAGAAAAATGATTTAGTTGAAGTGACAATTGAAGATTGTGGAGTGAACGGCGAAGGCATAGGAAAAGTAGATGGCTATACGCTGTTTGTTAAAGGTGCAATTATGGGTGATGTGGTGAATGCTCGCATTACCAAGCCTACGAAAAACTATGCATATGCTCGTGTTGAGAATATTATAACAGAATCAAAAGATAGAGTGGCAGCGACGTGCCCTGTAGCTAGTTCATGTGGAGGCTGTCAAATTCAAGAAATGTCATACAAGGCTCAGCTTGAATTTAAACGCAACAAGGTATTCAATAATATTACACGCATCGGTGGTATAACGGACTTCAAAATTCACGATACCATCGGTATGGACAACCCATTTCGCTATCGCAACAAATCTCAGTATCCAGTTGGACTTGATAAAAATGGCGAAATCGTTATGGGATTTTATGCAGGACGTACTCACTCAATCATTCCTTGCGATGACTGCGTCATCGGCGATGAGATAAACAAAGATATTCTTAACATTGTGAAGAGTTTTATGAAAGAAAATAACATCACACCTTACGATGAAACCACAGGCAAAGGTTTAGTTCGCCACGTACTCATTCGCAAAGGATTCAAAACTGGCGAGATTATGGTGTGCCTAGTTATAAATGGAAAGAATCTCCCAAACAAAGAAAAACTTGTAGAGTCACTCCTTAAGATAACAGGAATGACAAGCATTTCCATAAACATTAACACTGAAAATACAAATGTTATCCTGGGTCAAAGGGTAATAGATCTATACGGAGAAGGCTGTATCACGGATTACATAGGACTTGTAAAGTTCCATATATCACCCCTCTCATTCTATCAGGTAAACCCAATCCAGACTCACATACTCTACGGCAAAGCCCTAGAATATGCCGCCCTCACAGGCAAAGAAATAGTGTGGGATTTATACTGTGGAGTAGGAACAATATCCCTATTCCTAGCAAAACTTGCGGGCAAAGTCTACGGGGTCGAAATTATCCCTGAGGCCATAGCCGATGCCAAGAACAACGCCAAAATAAACAACATAGGCAACGCCGAATTCTTCGTAGGAAAAGCAGAGGAAGTCCTCCCAGACTTCTACGCAAGAGAGCAAGAAAAAGGCAATCATATGACAGCTGACGTCATAGTAGTAGATCCACCAAGAAAAGGCTGTGATGAAAAACTACTATGGACGATAATAAAAATGCAACCTAAAAGAGTGGTTTATGTAAGTTGCGATTCAGCAACTCTGGCTCGTGACTTGAAGTTCCTGTGTGGGAATGGATATAGGGTGGTGGAAGTGCAGCCCGTGGATATGTTCCCCCATGGGGTGCACGT
>JAAYNM010000083.1 GCA_012520815.1 Clostridiales bacterium | reverse complement strand
CAGAGGCTTATGGTCCAATGACACAGGGTATTGCAAAACCAGTTAATGATTTATCTAGGGGCTGCTCATCAAAGGATATTGAAGGTGTTGTAGCTATTACAGCGATTCAATGTCAAAATATATAATACATAATAAGGAGATTAGACATGAAGATTTTAGTTATTAATTGCGGTAGTTCATCACTTAAATATCAGTTATTTAATATGGACAATCATACAGTAATGGCAAAGGGAATTTGCGAAAGAATTGGTATAGAAGGATCAAAACTTAAGCATACCCCTGTAGAAAAAGATAGTGTGGAAGTTAATAAAGATATGCCAGACCATAAAGTTGCAGTAATGATGGTTCTTGAGATGCTTGCAGATCCAGAACATGGCGTAATTACCAATATCAACGAAATTTCTGCTGTAGGACACAGAGTACTTCACGGCGGACAAAAATATAGTGATTCAATTATAGTTAACGAAGATGTAAAAGCTGTTATTAAAGAATTCTTTGATTTAGGACCAATTCATAACCCAGCAAATCTTATTGGTATTGAGGCGTGTGAACATGCAATGCCAGGCATTCCTAACGTTGCAGTATTTGATACAGCATTTCATCAGACTATGCCAGAAAAGGCATATATGTATGCGATACCGTATGAATACTACGAAAAGTATGGTGTGAGACGATATGGTTTCCATGGAACAAGTCATGCGTATGTATCTAAAGAGGCAGTTAAATTTGCTAACTTAGATCCCAATAATTCTAAAGTTATAGTATGTCATGTTGGAAATGGAGGTTCAGTATCAGCAGTTATCAATGGACAATGTGTGGATACTAGTATGGGTCTTACTCCACTTGAAGGACTTATTATGGGTACAAGAAGTGGTGATATTGATCCTGCAGTCGTTCAATTTATTGCTCATAAAGAAGGAAAGACGATTGATGAGATGATTAGTATTTTGAATAAAAAATCTGGTGTTCTTGGAATTAGTGGTATTTCTAGTGACTTTAGGGATTTAATTAATGCTGCAAATGAAGGAAATCATAAGGCGGCGATAGCATTAGAGGCTTATGAATATAGAATTGCTAAGTACATCGGTGCATATACAGCTGCTATGAATGGTGTAGATGCTATTGTGTTTACAGCTGGTGTAGGTGAAAACAACAGTTCTGTGAGACAAAATGTTTGTAATTACTTGGGTTACCTTGGTATTGAAGTTGATAAAGACTTAAATAGTAAAAAAGGAGAAGAAACCATGATTTCCACAGACTCTTCAAAAGTAAAAGTAATGGTAATTCCAACTAACGAAGAATTAAAGATTGCCCAGGAAACACTCGCACTTATTTAAGCAAAATAATTGTTGACAAATAAAATCTAAGTATGTATAATTGTCAAGGTGCGATTAGAAAAGAGGTTGCTATGTTAATTGATTTATGGTCGCTTCTTTCCCAAGAGGGTAAAGAATTATGTCAGCAGACTAATCTAGAGATGGACAAATTTGATACCGGTGTTACATGTTATAGCATTGTAGAAAAGAACCCAATTTCTTATGTTTTCAGGCATGTAAGCGATAAGCATATACTTATCCAAGCCGATATTGATGTTACACTGAATATTCCATGTGGAAGATGTCTGGAGGACGTTAAAACTAATATTAAGTTAAAAGCTTCAAAGGAAGTAGACTTAAGCGATGAACCAGAAGTTGATGATATTGATGAATTCGTTTTTATGGATGGTACAGTATTTGATTCTGAGAGATTTGCTTACGGTGAGATTTTAGTGAATTTACCTATGAAGGTTCTTTGCAGTAATGATTGCAAAGGAATTTGTAATAGATGTGGCACGAATCTCAACCATGGAAGTTGTGGTTGTGATACCACAGAATTAGATCCTAGGATGGCAAAAGCCCTAGAGATCTTCAATAGCTTTAAGGAGGTGTAAACCATGTCTATTTGTCCAAAGAATAAATCATCTAAAGCAAGAAGAGACAAGAGAAGAGCTAACTGGAAGATGGGAGCAACTAATCTTGTAAAATGTAGCAAGTGTGGCGCATTAATGATGCCTCATAGAGTATGCAAAGCTTGTGGAAGTTACAACAAAAAAGAAATCATAGCTCAAGACTAATTGAGAAATGTAAGGCTTGTTCGAGAGAACAAGCCTTGTTTTTTTTTGCTTTTTACTGTATGATATATAAGTTATAAAACGTCTTTTTATGGAGGCTAAGATGAACGATAAAATTATTGTGGCAGTTGATGCTATGGGTGGAGATAATGCACCAAAAGAATTAGTTAAAGGATCTGTAGAAGCTGTACTTGAGTGTGGTAATCTTTTAGTACGCCTTTTCGGAGATAAAGATGCTATTGAAAATGAATTAGCAAAATATGAATATATTAAAGAACAAATAGAAATTGTACATACTACAGAAATTATTGGTACTGGAGAGCATCCAGTAGAAGCCATAAGAAAAAAAAAGGATTCTTCTCTTGTAGTTGGGTTAAAGAGTATTAAAGAAGGAACTACGGATGCTTTTGTTTCTGCAGGAAGTTCAGGAGCCATTCTTGTAGGCGGACAGACTCTAGTTGGTAGAATTAAAGGAATTGAAAGGCCACCTCTTGCACCACTTATCCCTACAGCAAAGGGAGTTTCACTTTTAATAGACTGTGGTGCCAATGTAGATGCAAAACCTTCATACCTAGTTCAGTTTGCTAAAATAGGTACTATTTATATGGAGAGCATAGTAGGTATCGAAAATCCAAAAGTAGCCTTAGTAAACATAGGTGCGGAAGAGGAAAAAGGAAATGCTCTTACAAAGGAAACCTATCAGTTATTAAAGGGATGTCCTGATATTAACTTCATAGGTAATATTGAAGCAAGAGAGATTCCAAATGGTGATGTAGATATTATTGTTTGTGATGCTTTTGTTGGAAATGTAATACTAAAATTATATGAAGGACTTGCATCAACTCTTATTGGTAAGATAAAGGGTGGACTTATGTCAAGCTTTAAGAGTAAGATAGGAGCTATACTTATACAACCAGCATTAAAGAAAACTTTAAAGAGCTTTCAGGCAGATAAGTACGGTGGAGCACCACTTTTGGGACTTAAAGGTCTTGTAGTTAAAACCCACGGTAATTCTAAGAGTGCAGACGTTAAAAATTCAATCTTAAATGCTATAAAGTTTAAAGAACAGAATATCAATGAAAAAATCAAAGAGCATATTACCAAAGAACAGATTGTAAAAGAGGTATAATTGTGGGCGGCGATGATAAAATTAATGAACTAGAAGGAATTATTGGTTATTGCTTTAAAGACAAGTCATTACTTAGATTGGCATTAACTCATAGTTCATATTCAAATGATAATAAACACAGTAAACTGCAAAACAATGAAAGATTAGAGTTTCTAGGTGATGCAGTTCTTGAGCTTGCGTCTAGCGAGTTCTTATTTACCGAATATAATGAAAAACCGGAGGGGGAGCTTACAAGACTTAGAGCTAGTATTGTTTGTGAACCTACCTTGGCACTGTGTGCTAAGAGTTTTAATCTTGGAGATTTTTTACTTTTAGGTCATGGTGAGGATATCACTGGTGGTAGATATAGAGATTCTATAACATCTGACGCTTTAGAGGCTGTCATTGGTGCAATTTATCTTGATGGTGGTTTTGCTATTGCAAAAGAATTTGTTGTTAAATTTATACTTAATGACATTGAAAACAAGCAGCTCTTTTATGATAGCAAAACCATTTTGCAGGAAATTGTTCAAAAAGATTACAAAGAGAGAGTTGAATATGATTTAATCAGGGAATCAGGTCCGGATCATAATAAAGTCTTTGAGGTTGAGGCTCGCTTAGGTGAAAAGTCAATTGGAAGAGGCGAGGGCAGAACGAAGCGAAAAGCGGAACAACAGGCTGCTTACGAGGCGATTCTTTTATTAAGAGGGACCAAATAAACAGAAAGGCCGTAAACAAATGTATTTAAAGAGCATAGAGGTACAAGGATTCAAATCCTTTGCCAATAAGATAAATTTTGAATTTCACAATGGTATTACAGCCATTGTTGGTCCGAACGGTAGTGGTAAGAGTAATGTAGCTGATGCCGTTAGATGGGTGTTGGGAGAACAGAGAATTAAGCAGTTACGTGGTGGAAAAATGGAGGATGTTATTTTTGCAGGCACGGAGAGTAGAAAACCTCTTGGTTTTGCATATGTAGCAATCACCCTTGATAATAGAGACCACGCATTAGATATTGATTATGATGAAGTAACAGTATCAAGAAGACTTTATAGATCCGGTGAAAGCGAATATATGATTAACGGGTCTATTTGTCGTTTGAAAGACGTAAATGAGATGTTTTATGATACTGGTATTGGTAAGGAAGGTTACTCTATTATAGGTCAGGGTCAAATTGATAAAATCCTCAGTGGAAAACCAGAGGAAAGAAGGGAGCTTTTTGATGAAGCTGCCGGTATTGTTAAGTTTAAACGTCGTAAAAATGAGGCGGTCAAAAAACTTGAGAATGAAAAGGCAAATTTGACAAGAGTAATTGATATTTTATCAGAGTTAGAAAGACAGATAAAGCCCCTAGAACGACAATCCGAAACTGCAAGAAAATACCTAAAACTTAAGGATGAATTAAAGACATTTGATATTAATGTTTTCTTATTGGAAATCAATAATATAAAGAAGAATCTAAATGAAGTGGACAATAACTTAACTATTGCTCAAGGTCAGTTAGGTGAAAATAATGCGGCTTTGGCTGAGATTAAATCTCAGTATGAAAAGCTAGATACATTTATTGAAGATTTAAACAATGAAATTGAGTCGAAGAAAAATGAATTAAGTGAAGCAAATGTTTTACGAGAAAAATTAGATGGTAATATAAATGTATTAAATGAGCAAATTAATTCTGCAAGAATTAATGATGAGAATTTGAATAATAGAATAACAAACATAAATGATAATATAAAGGCAAAAGAAGATGAAAAAATCGAGTTTTTAAATCAGAAAAATGAGATAAACAACCTTCTAGGCAATGCTAAAGATATAAAGCAAGAGGCAGATGATAAGGTATCTGCAATAACAAATAAGATTATTGAAATTTCTAATATGATTGAAGAAGAAAAATCTGAAATCATAAATCTTTTAAATGAGAAATCCAATGTATTATCTAAAATTCAGCGTTATGATACAATGCTTGAACAGATTAACATTAGGAAGACAGAATTAAACCAAAAACTTGTAAAATTCCAAAGTGACAAAAACGAACAGCAAAATGTCATGGAAGAATTAAAAAATGATTTGGAAGAAATTAATGGCGAAATCATTGCCAATAATGAAGAATTAGATAAATTAAATCTTAGAAGTAAGGAAATCAGTGGTGAAACTTCAAAACTTGTATCCCAAAGGGATGAAATGCAGCGTAAGTTCCATCAGACGAATTCAAATTTAGAAGCATTAAAGAACATGACGGAGAGATATGAAGGCTATGGCAATAGTATCAAGAAAATCATGGAACTTAAAGCATCAAAAAAAGGTATAGTTGGCGTTGTAGCTGATATTATCAAGGTGGATAAGAAATACGAAGTCGCTATTGAAACAGCTCTTGGAGGGAATATTCAAAATGTAGTTACAGATACTGAAACTACAGCAAAAGAAGTTATTGAATACTTAAAGAGAGGAAAGTTTGGTAGAGCTACATTTCTTCCGCTAGGAAGTATTGCCAATAAAACTGGATTTTCTAACGAACGGGCCCTTGGTGAAACTGGAGTTATTGGTCTTGCTTGCGATTTGGTTCAAATCAAAAGAGAGTACGAGAATATTGCCAAATATTTATTGGGTAGGATAGTTGTTGTAGATACTATTGATAATGCACTATCTCTTGCCCGTAAAAACAACTATACACTTCGTATTGTTACTCTTGAAGGTGAACTTATAAATGCTGGAGGCTCAATGTCTGGTGGTGCATTTAAGAACAGCAGCAATCTTTTAGGTAGAAGAAGAGAAATTGAAGATTTAGAAAAACTTTTAAATGATATTAAAACTAAGAGTTCAGATATAATAAAAGCCTTAACATCATATGAAAAAGAGTCCTTTGGAATTAAGGATGAAATCGAAAAGATTAAGCAAGTTCTTAGTGAACAATATATTATTCAAAATACTGCGAAGATGAATTACAATAAGGCGTTAGAAAAGATTAAAGAAATTGATAATGACTTTGTTGGATTTACAAGAGAAAATAGCGAGATTACAGATCAGATTGATGATATCAAAAACAATCATGATACACTCACAGCAGAACTTTCTCATTGGGAAGAAAAAAATGAAATAATTGAAACTCATATCCGTGAATTAAATAAAGAGTTAGATGAGACACGAGAATTAGAGGCAAATGAGATCAAAAATAACGAAGAGTTGAAGATTAATCTTTCTAATTTAAATCAAAAGAATACATTTATTAATGAGAATATTAGCCGTATTGATGGTGAAATTTTAAAATTGCAAGAAGAACTTCAGTCATTAAAGAACTTCGCACTTGAGTCAAAAGATGATGTTTTAGAAAAGGAAAATAACATCAATGAATTAAAGAAAACTATCTTAAGTGCTGATGAGACTATAGGAAGATTGAATGATGAAATTTCAAAACTCATTGATAATCGTGATGAGCAGACAAGAGATCATAAAGAATTCTTTACTAAGAGAGAAGAAATTTCAAATGTTATCAGCAATCTTGATAAAGAAATATTTAGATTAGAGGCTCAAAAAGAGAAACTCGAGGAATCTAATGAGAAACACATAAATTATATGTGGGATGAATATGAGATTACTTATAGTATGGCTATGGAACTTGCTAATGATGAACTCAATAATCTCTCAGAAATGAAACGTAATATTGTATCATTAAAAAATGAGATTAAAAATCTCGGAAATGTTAATGTTAATGCAATTGATGAATACAAGGAAATTTCAGAAAGATATACATTCCTTAAAACTCAGCATGATGATTTAGTTACAGCTGAAGCAACTCTTATGAAAATTATTGAGGAATTAGATATTGGAATGAAAAAACAGTTTTCTGAGAAATTCAATGAGATTAGAGTTGAATTTGATAAAGTATTTAAGGAACTGTTTGGTGGTGGAAAAGGAACTATTGAATTGAATGAAGAGGAAGATGTGCTAGATGCAAGTATTTCGATTATTTCACAACCACCGGGAAAGAAACTCCAAAATATGATGCAGCTCTCAGGTGGTGAAAAGGCACTTACAGCAATAGCACTCCTATTTGCAATTCAGAATTTAAAACCATCTCCATTCTGTTTGCTCGATGAAATTGAAGCAGCATTAGATGACTCAAATGTTGGCAGATATGCGGATTACTTACATAAATTGACAGATCATACTCAGTTTATTGTTATTACACATAGAAGAGGCACGATGAATGCTGCGGATAGATTATATGGTATTACAATGCAAGAAAAGGGTGTATCAACACTTGTTTCTGTTAATCTTATAGCTGATGAATTAGAAAAGTCTGAATCAAAAAAGATAATTAGGAGGTAGTATGAGCAAAGAAATTGAAGAAAAGAAAGAAAAAACCGGTTTTTTTAAGAGATTAGTTCAGGGTCTAAGTAAGACAAGAGATAATATTGTCAGTGGTTTTGAAAATGTATTTAGTGGATTTTCAAGTATTGATGATGATTTTTACGAGGAACTTGAAGAAATTCTTATCATGGGTGACATCGGTGTAGCGACCACTGATAAAATTATTGTGGACTTAAAACACAAAGTTAAGGAAAATAAAATAAAAGATCCTATAGAATGTAAACAATTACTTATTGACAGCATAAAGGAGCAAATGGATTTAGGTGAAAATGCTTACGATTTCGAAAAACAAAAATCTGTTGTTCTTGTTATAGGTGTTAATGGCGTTGGAAAAACGACATCTGTTGGTAAAATGGCAGGACAGCTTAAGGGTTCAGGAAAAAAAGTTCTCCTTGCAGCGGCGGATACATTTAGGGCGGCAGCAATTGAGCAATTAACAGAGTGGTCTAATAGAGCAGGTGTGGATATTATAGCTCAAAAAGAGGGTGCGGACCCAGCAGCAGTTATTTATGATGCTGTGCAGGCTGCTAAATCCAGAAATACAGATGTTTTACTTTGCGATACCGCGGGTCGTCTCCATAATAAGAAAAATCTTATGGAAGAGCTTAAAAAAATTGATAGAATCCTTGAAAAAGAATATCCAGACGCCTTTAGAGAAAATCTTATAGTTCTTGACGGTACAACTGGTCAAAATGCTTTGGCTCAGGCAAGAACATTTATGGAAGTTTCTAATATTACAGGAGTAATATTAACCAAATTAGATGGAACTGCAAAGGGAGGAATTGCTATTGCTATCCAGTCTGAACTTGGTATACCGGTAAAATATATAGGTGTTGGTGAGCATATTGATGATTTACAGAAATTTGATTCAGAGCAATTTGTAAACGCATTATTCGACATACAGTAGGACCTAATTCACGATTTTTATTGACTTTTGATGGAAATAGTGGGATATTTAAAGTTATTACGATATTTATAGAAAGAAGGCACTTTAGTCATGATGACAGAATTGACATTAGAAAAATTTGAAGAAGCTGCAGAAATAGTTAAGAAGGTTACACTTCCTACAAATCTTGTTTACAGTGATTGTTTTAGCAAACAGTGTGGAAATAAAGTATATTTTAAACCTGAAAACATGCAATTTACAGGAGCATATAAGGTAAGAGGTGCTTACTATAAGATTAGTCAGATGACTGATGAGGAAAGAGCTAAAGGTCTAATCACTGCATCTGCTGGAAATCATGCGCAGGGTGTTGCTAATGCAGCAAGAATTTATGGTGTTGATGCTAAAATCGTTATGCCTACAGGAACTCCTTTTATAAAAGTTAATAGAACTAGAAGTTACGGTGCTGAAGTTATTCTTCACGGAAATGTTTATGATGAGGCATGTGCAGAAGCACTAAGATTAGCTGATGAATTTGGATACACATTTATTCATCCTTTTGATGATTTAGAGGTAGCTACGGGTCAGGGAACAGTAGCTATGGAGATAATTAAAGAATTACCAACAGTTGATTATATTCTTGTTCCAGTTGGAGGAGGCGGTCTTGCTACAGGTGTTAGTACCCTAGCAAAATTCATCAATCCAAATATAAAAGTTATTGGAGTTGAGCCGGCAGGAGCGGCTTGTATGAGAGCATCTCTTGATGAGGGAAAAGTTGTTACACTACCAAGTGCAGTGACTATAGCAGATGGTACAGCGGTTAAGACTCCTGGTTCTATCATTTTCCCATACATCCAAAAAAATATTGATGATATTATTTCAGTAGAAGATTCTGAACTTATTGATGTATTTCTTGATGTGGTAGAAAATCATAAAATGGTATGTGAAGGTTCTGGTTTACTTACAGTTGCAGCACTTAAACACCTTGATTGCAAGGATAAAAAAGTAGTTTCGATTTTAAGTGGTGGTAATATGGATATTATTACTATGTCATCTACATTACAACATGGATTAATTCAAAGAGGCAGAATATTTACAGTTTCTGTTTTACTTCCAGATAAGCCAGGCGAACTTGTTAGAGTTGCATCAGTTATTTCACAGGTTAATGGCAATGTTGTTAAACTTGAGCATAACCAGTTTGTTAGTATAAATAGAAACGCAGAAGTTGAGCTTAGAATTACGTTAGAGACTTTTGGAAATGAGCATAAAGATCAAATTGTTGAAAAACTTCAAGAAGAAGGCTATAAGCCAAAGGTAGTTAGAACCAATTTGTAATGATAAAATTATACCAAGCATAATCTAGAAATATCGGGGATGTGCTTGGTATTTTTGCAGTAAAATACATAGATAGATTATTTATATAGAAAGTTTTATGAACGTTTATAGTAATATTATACTTGTCAAGAAAAAATACTTGACAACACCTTAAAGGTATTATATTATATGTAAGGTGTCAAATTAGGAGATTTTATATTATGGAAAAAATTGTTAGACAGTCTCTACTTTATGATTTTTATGGTGAGCTACTTACAAATCATCAGAAAAGTATATATGAAGATTTTGTTCTGAATGATATCGGGATAAGTGAGATTGCTGCATTACGTGGTATTTCAAGACAAGGTGTTCACGATCTGATTAGACGTTGTGATGCAACTTTGGAGAATTACGAAGATACCTTAAAGCTTATAGAAAAGTTTCTAAAGATTAAATCTTGGGTAACAAAGATTCATACTCTTACAGGTGAATTTGATAAATTATCAATAGCCAGTATTCAGGAAAAAGAGCTAGTAGACCAAATCAATGATATTTCCAACCAGATACTGGATGAAATTTAGGAGGTTTTTTAATGGCATTTGAAAGCTTATCAGATAAATTACAAAATATTTTTAAAAACCTCAAAGGAAAAGGCAAATTAACTGAAAGTGATGTTAAAGCAGCACTTAAAGAAGTTAAAATAGCTCTCCTTGAAGCTGATGTAAGTTTCAAGGTTGTAAAACAGTTTATCAACGCTGTTTCAGAAAGAGCAGTTGGCGAGGAAGTAATGACTTCCCTCACTCCGGGACAGATGGTAATAAAGATAGTAAATGAGGAAATGGTAAAACTCATGGGTTCAGAAACTACTGAACTAACTATCAAGCCTGGCAACGAGATAACTATTATTATGACGATGGGTCTCCAGGGTGCCGGTAAAACTACTACTATAGCGAAGATTGCAGGAAAACTTAAGGCAAAAGGAAAAAAACCATTATTAGTAGCTTGTGATGTATACCGTCCAGCGGCTATTGAACAGTTAAAAATTAATGGTCAAAAGCAGGAAGTACCAGTGTTTGCTATGGGTACTGACCATAAGCCTGTAAATATTGCTAAAGCTGCAGTTGAGCATGCTACGAAAAATGGTATGAATGTAGTTATCCTTGATACAGCGGGTCGACTTCATGTTGATGAAGATATGATGAATGAACTAGTTGAGATTAAGGAGAATGTCAATATTACTCAAACAATACTTGTTGTTGATGCTATGACAGGTCAGGACGCAGTTAATGTTGCATCTTCATTTGAAGAAAAGATTGGTATTGATGGTGTTATTCTTACTAAGTTAGATGGTGATACCAGAGGTGGTGCTGCATTATCTATAAGAGCAGTTACTGGAAAGCCTATCCTATACATAGGTATGGGTGAAAAACTATCAGATCTAGAGCAGTTTTATCCAGATCGTATGGCTTCAAGAATACTAGGCATGGGTGATGTTCTTACTCTTATTGAGAAGGCTCAGTCAGCAGTAGATGAAGAAAAAGCCAAGGAGATGGAAAGAAAGCTAAAGAAGGCAGAGCTTGGATTTGATGATTATCTGGAATATATGTCACAGATTAAAAAAATGGGTGGACTTGCGGATATTCTAGCAATGATGCCTGGTATGGGCAATCAGCTAAAAGGAGCTGCACTTCCGGATGAAAAATCACTGTCACGAATAGAGGCAATTATTTATTCTATGACACCGAAAGAAAGAAGTACTCCATCACTTTTAAACCCTTCAAGAAAGAATAGGATTGCAAGGGGTGCAGGTGTGGATATTGCTGAAGTCAACAGATTGGTTAAGAATTTTGAACAAGCAAGAAAGATGATGAAACAACTCCCAGGAATGATGGGTGGTAGGCGCGGTGGTAAAATGGGTAGATTCAAACTACCTTTTTAACATAAATTACACTATTTTATACAAGATATTAGGAGGCATATATCATGGCAGTAAAGTTAAGATTAAGAAGAATGGGACAGAAGAAAGCACCTTATTATAGAATTATAGTTGCAGATTCAAGAGCTCCTAGAGATGGTAGATTTATCGAAGAAATTGGAACATACAATCCAAACGTAGAACCAAGTTCAGTAGTAGTAAATGAAGAACTTGCTAAGAAGTGGTTAGCTACTGGTGCACAACCTACAGAAATAGTTGCAAAATTATTAAAGCAGGCTGGTATCGAGAAATAAATTAGGCAGATTAGCAGAATGTATGAATGTTTATACACAGAGGTGCATTTATGAAAGAATTAGTTGAAGTAATTGCAAAAGCACTAGTTGATTTACCTGATGAAGTAGTAGTTACTGAGAGAGAAGAAGAAAAGGCAATTATTATTGAATTAAAAGTTGCTGCTGACGATATGGGTAAAGTAATCGGCAAGCAGGGCAGAATTGCAAAATCTATTCGTTCAGTTGTAAAGGCTACTGCTTCAAAAGAAGATAAGAAAGTTATTGTAGATATCTTACAGTAGTGACTAGGACTTTAAAGGGCGGTTTTTAATCGCCCTTTTGTTTTAAAGAAATATGAAAACACAATTTAGCTTTTTTATGCAGAAAATCTAATAAGAAAGCTAAATTTCAAAAATGAAAACAGGTGAAAATATGGACGACTATTTAAGAGTTGGTGTCATTGCCAATACTCATGGGCTCAAGGGAGAAGTAAAGGTTTTCCCAACTACTGATGATGTATCAAGATTTGAATATTTAAAACAGGTATATGTTGATACAGGCAAAGGATATGAGGAACTTGTATGTACAGGATGTAAGTACTTTAAGAATTTAGTTATTCTTAAATTCAAAGGTGTTAATGATATAAATGAAGTTGAAAAATACAAGGGTAAAGATTTGTATGTAACAAGGGAAAATGCAGTTCCTCTAGAGGAAGGCGAGTTTTTCATAACAGATCTTATTGACCTTAAAGTTATAGATGAGGAAAATAAAGAAATAGGTATTCTTTATGATGTTATGCAGACTGGTGCCAATGATGTATATGTTATCAAACTAACTGACTCTGGCAAGGAAATTTTATTACCTGTTATTGATGAATGTATTTTGGATATAAACCCTGATGAAGGATTTGTTAAAGTACATATTTTGGAAGGGCTGATGGATTGATGAACTTTTATGTTATGACACTTTTTCCGGAGATGATAGAAAATGGATTAAAAACAAGTATTACTGGTAGGGCAATAGAAAATGGATTGATTAACCTCTATTGTTACAATATTAGAGATTATTCTAATAACAAACACAATCATATAGATGATTATCCATATGGTGGTGGTGCGGGAATGGTTATGCAGGCAGAACCTGTATATAATTGTTATCAGGACATTATTAAAAAGCATAATTTAGAAAAACCCAGAGTTGTGTTTATGTCTCCCGTTGGGGAAACTTTTACCCAAGATATTAGTAGAGAAATGGCATTGGAAGAAGATATTATTTTCCTATGCGGACACTATGAAGGTATCGACGAAAGAGTTATAGAGATGATAGTAACCGAATCCATTTCTATAGGAGATTACGTTTTAACTGGTGGTGAGTTACCTGCTATGGTTATGATAGACTCTATTTCTCGAAATATTAAAGGGGTTTTAAACAATGATATTTCAGCACAGACAGAAAGTTTTACTGATAATTTATTAGAATATCCCCAATATACTAGACCAGTTGTATTTATGGAAAAGAAAGTACCAGATGTCCTGTTAAGCGGACACCATGCAAATATTGAAAAATGGCGTAGAGAGCAGTCGCTAGTAAGGACGAGTAAGTTACGACCTGATTTATTTGAGCAGGTAGAATTGACAAAGGCAGACAAAAAATATCTAAAAACTCTTGCCTAATCTTTTCTATTATGTTATATTATTGTAGTTGTAATGAATTAGATGTTCCTCTGGTATGTATGGGAATAGTTTTCTGTTAGAGTATTATAGAACATCGGATATATTAAGGAGGTTCACAAGATGAACGAAATTATTAAGAATATCGAAGCAACTCAGTTAAAAGAGACAGTTTCAGAATTCAATGTTGGCGATACAGTTAAAGTATATGCTAAAATTAAAGACGGCAATCGTGAAAGAGTGCAGATCTTCGAAGGCACTGTTCTTAAGAGACAGGGCGGAAGTTCAAGAGAAACTTTTACAGTAAGAAAGAATTCAAATGGTATTGGTGTTGAGAAGACTTGGCCATTACATTCACCAACAATTGAAAAAATCGAAGTGATTAGAGCTGGTAAGGTTAGAAGAGCTAGGCTTAATTACTTAAGAGGTAGAGTTGGTAAAGCAGCTAAGGTTAAAGAATTAGTTAAATAATTTATGCGAATTAGGACAAGTACCCATGTATTTGTCCTTTTTGTATTAAATAAGCTATTCTAGTAAAGTTTAACTTAACTGCCAGTGAAGTTTTATTTGGAGGTTTATATGGGCTATTTTAATCCAATCCCCGACGAAAATAAATTTATAGATAAATATTTAAAGTGGTTAGCAGATATCATTGTTGTTATTGTGTTAGCTATTTTTGTGATACATTTTTTCTGCTATCAAGCAGATGTTGTTGGCAATTCTATGGCAGATGAATTGAACAATAGTGAACGTATTTTAGTAAATAAGTTATCCTATGAAATAGGTACACCAAAACGATTTGATGTTATTGTTTTTAAAAATGATGACAATGTTGTTGTTAAGAGGATTATCGCTCTCCCAGGTGAGAGAGTTAAAATTGAAAATAGCACCATTTATATAAATGGTGTGGCAATAGAAGACCCATATTTTGATGGCAATTACGAAAGTGGTAATGCTACAACTGAATCAGAAGTAGGTCCTAACGAATATTTCGTTATGGGTGATAACAGAAATGTTAGTGAAGATTCACGTTTTTCATATGTTGGGAACGTAAAATATGAAGATATACTTGGTAAAGCATGGTTTGTGTCAGCACCATTTGACAGATTAGGTTTTATCGATTAAGCAGAAGGAGATTTTATGAATATTCAATGGTACCCGGGTCATATGACCAAGGCTGTAAGACAGATGAAGGAAGATATTAAATTAATTGATCTTGTTATTGAACTTGTGGATGCACGACTTCCACTTTCTAGTCGTAATCCAGATATAGATAAGTTGGCGGCTAATAAATCACGACTTGTATTACTTAATAAAGCGGATTTGTCAGATGATAGAACAAATAAGTTATGGACAAAATGGTTTAAGGATAAAGGTTTTTATGTTTTAGAAATGAATTCTAAAAATGGTGTAGGTGTAAAACAGGTAAATGGTATTATTGCTGAAGCCTGCAAGGAAAAAATAGAAAGAGATAGAAAAAGAGGTATCCTTAATAGACCAGTTAGAGCTATGGTAGTGGGAATTCCCAATGTAGGAAAGTCTACGTTTATCAATGCTTATGCAGGTAAGGCATGCACAAAAACAGGTAATAAACCAGGTGTTACAAAGGGTAAACAGTGGATTAAATTAAGTAAAACATTAGAGTTATTAGATACTCCAGGTATTTTGTGGCCAAAGTTTGAAGATGAGAGAGTAGGTATACATCTTGCATTATGTGGCTCAATAAATGACAATATTTTAAATATTGTGGAATTATCATTCAAACTTATAAATATTCTTAGAAACTCATACTGTGAAGTGCTTAAAAATAGATATGAAGTTGATGAAAAACTTAAAAATATGGAAGTTCTCGAAAATATTGCAAGAAAAAGAGGATGTCTTCTAAAAGGAAATGAATTAGATATTGAAAAAGCTGCTGCTATATTATTAGATGATTTTAGAAGTGGTAAACTTGGAAGAATCACTTTGGAAAAACCAGAATAATTTTTTTGAGGTAATATATGTTTAAATTCATTAAAAACTTTCGTCATAAACATCCGAATATTTTATTAGCATTCATTTATGTGATTGTAATTACTTTAATAATTATGGCATTTAATCGTTTTTTTTATTCTCCAATTATGGTTGTGGGATCGTCAATGTCTCCAGCACTTAGCGATAACGATTTAATTATTGTAAATAAAATAGTATACGATTTCAATGAAATAGAGAGATTTGATATTGTTGTATTCCCTTATAAGTATGACCATAGTTTAAATATGGTTAAGCGTATAGTTGGACTTCCTGGTGAGACCGTAGAAATAAAGAATAATGTGATTTATATTGATGATTCTCCACTTGAAGAATACTATGGTTTTTATGATAAAGATTTTGAAAGTAAATATGAAAATTTATCTCCAATTACTCTAAGTATTGACGAGTATTTTGTAATGGGAGATAACAGGAATGTTAGTGAGGATTCTAGATCAGAGGATGTTGGGCCTGTTAAGGCTGATACAATTATTGGTAGAGCTGTCTTTAGAATGTGGCCTTTTAATGGTATAGGCTCTCTTGAATATCAATAGAAGTGGAGAAAATATGGAACGTAAAATTGGCGATATTAAAACGATATTAGAACAGTGTGACATTTCAACTTTGGATAAGGTGTTGGATGAATTTAGAACTGATGAACGTAAAGGCGTAATAAAATTAGTTGATAAATATAATAAGATACTAGGCAAGTTAGAAGTAGAAAAGCAACGTATTGAAAATATGCGAGAATATGAAGAAAAATATAGTGGTTTAGACTTTATTGGTGGAATAGATGAGGTAGGCAGAGGTCCGTTAGCAGGTCCAGTGGTTACTTGTGCTGTTGTTTTACCAAAGGGCGAGAGGATTCTATATGTCAATGATTCAAAGCAACTATCTGAGAAAAGACGTGAAGAATTATATGAGATTATAATGGATAGAGCTATAGCTGTAGGAATTGGTATCGAAAGTCCTAATACTATTGATGATATAAATATTTTACAGGCAACATTTAAAGCTATGAGACAATCTATTAATAATTTAAGTTTAAAACCCGATATAATGTTAAATGATGCAGTTACAATTCCAGGTATTACAATCCCACAGGTTCCAATTATTAAGGGTGATACGAAGAGTATTACTATAGCTTGTGCAAGTATAGTGGCCAAAGTTACTAGAGATAGGATGATGGTTGAATATGATAAATTATATCCGCAATATGATTTTGCAGCTAATAAAGGATATGGTAGTAGTAAACATATTGAGGCAATTAGAGAATATGGACCTTGTCCTATACATAGAAGAAGTTTTATAAAGAATTTCCTATAATTTTATGGAGGTTATTTAATGGATGTAAAACGTTTAAGCACAACTACAAGTTCAGTTAGTTCAAATATTTCTAGGAGCTCTAGTGGTGGCACAGGAAATGCAACTTCTGTTGCAGGAAATGTTCCAGTGACTAGGGTAGCTACTTCTGCGCAAATTGCAAATATGGTAAAGGGGACAGTTTTGAGTGGAGATATTATTGATGTACGTAATAGCTATATAAAGATTTTATTAGAGGATAATTCTACGCTCCAAGCAAGGACTCAAGATGCGTCGTCTATGAACATTGGTGATCATATCAATTTCCAAATAAAGGAAAATAATGGCACACAAGTATTTATTAGGTCCTTAAATGTAAGTAATAGATTTTCAAGTCCATTAATTATGGCCCTTGAAAGTGCCGGGATTCCTGTAACGGAGGGGAATATGCAGATGATTAAGGAAATGATGAGAAATGAAATGCCTATTGATAAAAATGCAGTTCTAGAGATGTTTAAAAATATAAATAGCTATCCACAAGCTAATCCTAGCACTGTGGTTTCTTTGATTAATCATGAGTTACCTGTTTCAAATGAAAATATCGTACAGTTTGAAAATTATGTTAACGACGAAAGCAGTATTCTAAGAGAACTTAGTAATATAGCTTACGAAGTAAGTGATTTCATAGGTCAATCCATTTCAAGTAGCGAGAGTACCATAGGCGATTCTGGGTCAAATCCAAGTGATATGACTACTAATATAAATCAAATGAAGGATACAATCTTAAATCTAATCGGTGAATTTAAGGATACGAAGGTTGAGAATCCATTCTATAAATCATTTATAAATGTAGCAATAGATGATGGTTTTATAAATACTTTAGATGATAGTGATATAACTGACCAAGCCAAGGGTGTTTTATTCGAGGAAAATATAGATAGTGAAATAGCATTAAAGGAAGAAGCAAAAAGTCTTATAAAAAGCATAAATGCATATCTAGCTGGAGAAGCAATGCCGATAGATACTAATGAAAACACGTTAGATGTGGCTACTAGATTAATCAATAAACTTAAAGAATTCTCTGTGATTAACAAAGAAGTAATTAGTAATTTTATTAAGGAACTTCCAAAAGATGAATTAGAGATGTTTACAAAATCAAAGATTTTTAAAGATTTTTTTAAAGCTTCTCTATCAAAGGAGTTTGTTCTAAAACCTGAGGAACTTATGAAGGGCGAGGAAGCTGCAAATAAGGTAAAACTCCTATATAACAAAATAGAAGAAAAGACAAATCGTTTGATAGAGTATTTAAGCAATAATAGCAATAACAGCGAAAAATTGCAAAACAATTTATCAAACCTCAAGAATAACCTTAATTTTATGAACGATATGAATCAAATGGCTTCATATGTTCAACTTCCGCTAAAACTGTCAAATGGCGAAAAAAATGGTGAATTATACGTATTTAATAAAAGCCATGGACGAATGCTAGATAAAGATGTTTTGACAGCTTTCATGCATTTAGACATGGATTATCTCGGTGCAACTGATGTAAATATTCGTTTAGAGAACGGAAGTTTAAGTACAAAATTTTCCATAGCGGACATAGAGTCACAAGTAATTATTGAAGAGCATTTACCTGAACTTAAAATCAGACTGGACAACTTAGGATATAATTGTACGCTTGATGTAGAACTTATGGAGGAAAAATCTTCATCTAAAACTCCATTTGAGAAGGTGCTAGAAATAGATAGACCAAAGATGTCGATTAAAAGATATTCATTTGATGTGCGTGCCTAGGAGGTATGATGGTATATGGAAAGTAATTTATATAAAAAGAAAAATAATGATCCAAAAGTTGCGGTTGCTCTTTCTTATAATCCTGGAGAGGAGGCACCTACAGTTATTGCCTCTGGTAGGGGAATCTTGGCTGATAAAATCATTGAAGGTGCAAATGAAAACGATATTCCATTATATGAAGATAGTAAATTGGCAAAGACATTATCAAAATTGGAACTTGGAGATATGATTCCACCAGAACTTTATGGTGTTGTGGCAGAAGTATTGGTTTTTGTTGATAAAATGGATAAAATCAAGTCTAAGGTAATGGATACAAGATAAATTAAATAAGGAAATTTGAATGAACAAAAGACGAATTGGATCAAACTATGAAAAATTGGCGTGTGAATTCCTTGAAGGTAAAGGTTATACCATAATTGAAAAGAATTTTCGTTGTCATCAAGGTGAAATAGATATTATAGGTAAGGCAGATGAATACATTTGCTTTATTGAAGTTAAATATAGAAAGAATAAAATTAGCGGTTATTCTGCTGAGGCAGTTACGCCAAGTAAGCAAAAAACTATAATAAAAGTAGCTAAGTATTACTTAAATGTCCATGGACTTAGCCTATGGTCACCAATGCGATTTGATGTAGTAACTATAGATGATAAAGATATAGAGTTATTAATTAATGCTTTTGGAGGTATGTGATGAATAATATCAATGAAAATGTCAACGTAAACATGCAGAGAGAAATTAACATAAAAATGAATAAAGAATTCAACTATAATGATATCGAACATGAAAACAATGAAATTAACAAATTAGTTAGATTTAATAAGAACACAACTACAACTATACTAAACAAAGTACCTTATATTAATATAGATGCATTTAATAATTTTCAAAGGGTTAAAGCAGTATTTTCCACGAGAATCGGGGGCATAAGCCAAGGACAATTCAAGTCTATGAATTTTTGTACTCATTTGGGGGATTCTATTGAAAATGTGAGGAAGAATTTTGAAATATTTGGAGAGGCGGCGAGCCTTAATAATTTTGTTTTGAGTAAACAAACACATACCACAAATGTTCGTAAGGTTTTAAAAGATGATATTGGCAAAGGTTTAGTAAAACCAATGGACTATGATAATGTTGACGGACTTATTACAAATATAAGAAATATAACATTATCCACATTTTATGCAGACTGCGTTCCTTTGTATTTTTATGATCCAATCCACGAGGCAATTGGTCTATCACATTCAGGGTGGAAAGGTACTGTTAATAATATAGCAAGGGCCGTTGTTGATGCGATGACATCAGAATATAATACCAACCCGAAGGAATTAATAACTGCAATTGGTCCATCAATTTGTGTAAATTGTTATGAAGTAAGTAGCGATGTTGCAAGTGAATTTATAAGAGTATATGGACAGTATTTGAATATTAAAAATAATGATTTGTCTGATGTTCCATGGTATAGAGAGAACATTGACAGCCAGGATATAAACAATATTTTATATCAAAAACCTGATAATAAATTTATGCTAAATTTGTACGCAGCCAATTATATAAATATGTTAAGTGCAGGAGTTTTGCCAAATAACATAAGTATACCTGACTTGTGTACCTGCCACAATAAAGAGCTTCTCTTTTCACACCGAGGGAATATGGGAAAACGAGGGAATCTCGGGGCCTTTATGATGTTGAAGTAGTTTAGAAAAATTTCCTTATTTATGGACTAATAAGCATAAATGTTGTATAATATCTAGGTTGATAATACAAAATGTAGCATTGGGAGGAATCAAGTGTCCAATAATAATCGTATCACAAATGACACAAGAGCGAATAGAAAGGCGCGCCCACAAGGTAATCGTCCTCAGAATCGTCGAAGAGTCGTTAAATATAAGAAGAAAAGAAACATTAATGTAGGCATTGTTATCTTTTTATTGATTTTTGTATACTTAGTATCTTATGTCATTATGTACATTTCAAGAGATAAGATTTCTATGTATGAAGTTGTTTATGGAAAGAATGCTGAATCATCAAACAAAACATACTCAGCGCTATTACTTAGAGATGAAAAAACATATACTGCAGGTAGTTCTGGGTATTTAAATCTTTTTGTTCGTGAAGGCGAGAAAACAGCTGTTGGTGAGACTGTATATACCATTGATGAAAGTGGTGTAGTCTCTGAGTTGTTAGCAAAGGCTGAAAATTCTGAGAATTCACTTTCCAAAGAAGAATTAAATGAACTTAAAGGAAAAATCAATACATATTCATCTTCGTATTCAAATGTTAAATTTTCAGATGTTTATGATTTTAAATTTGATATAGAAGCCTCTGTGCTTGAATATATGAATTTAAATGCTATTTCAAATATAGATGAAGTTCTCGGTGATAATATAGCCTCTTCTGTTTTTAGAATTATTCAGGCAGATATATCAGGCATCGTCTCGTATTCAATTGATGGTTATGAAGGTAAAACAGTTGATAGTCTTTTGGCATCTGATTTTGATAAATCAAATTACTCAAAAACCTATCATAAATCCAATGACTTAATTGAAAATGGAACATCTATTTATAAAGTTGTTAATAGCGAAGACTGGAATGTTATTTTTGAAATAAGTGATCAGGATGTAGAAAAATACGCGTCTGATGATAGAATGAAGATTAAGTTTATGGAAGATGGAATCATCGCAGTTGGTGATTTTAAAATTAAGGATATAGATGGAAAGAAATACGGCGTTGTTAGTCTTAATCAATATATGATTAGATATGTTTCTAAGCGATTTACAGATATCCAAATTATAGAGGATGAAATCCAAGGATTGAAGATTCCAAAAACATCAATAACCCAAAAGGAATTTTTTACAATACCTATTGATTATGCTACAAATGGTGGAAATTCTACGGATACAGGTTTTTTAGTTGAAGTTTATGATGATAAAGGAAATAAATCAACAAAATTTGTTTCACCAGAAATTTATAATAAAACAGAAACAGATTATTACGTTTCTAAGGATATATTTAAAGCCGGTGATATTATATTAAAGCCTGATTCCACGGATACCTTCACGATTAGTAGCGTAGCTACTCTAATTGGTGTATATAATATTAACAATGGTTACTGTGTATTTAGAGAGATTGATATTATAGGTGAAACCAGTGAATATTACATAGTCGAAAGTGGTACAACTTATGGATTACTAGTATATGATCATATTGTTTTAGATAGTAGTAAAGTAAGTGAATACCAAGTGGTATATCAATAATAGGAGGCAACAATGGTTACTCAAAATTATAATGAAGTTAAAAAGCTTGTTGAAAATAGTGAAGCAATATCAAAAAGAAATCAAGGAGACGTAACACTTATTGCAGTTAGCAAAACCAAACCAGCATCAAGCATTGAGGAACTCTATAATGCAGGTGTTCGGGACTTTGGTGAAAACAAGGTGCAAGAGATGTGTGAAAAATACGAAGTGCTACCAAATGATATTAGGTGGCATCTTATAGGACATCTTCAAACTAATAAAGTTAAGTATATTATAGATAAAGTCCACCTTATCCATTCAGTTGACTCGGTTAAACTTGCTAATCAAATAGAAAAAGAGGCGGCAAAAAAGAATATTGTTGCAAATATTTTAGTAGAAGTAAATGTTGCAAGGGAAGAATCAAAGTTTGGTTTAGATACTTTGGAAGTAATGCAGTTTGTTACAGATATTGCAAAATTGCCTCATATTAAAATCAATGGGTTAATGACAGTAGCTCCCTTCGTGGATGACCCGGAAAAAAATAGAGGCATATTTAAAAAATTAAAGCAATTATCTGTTGACATAGATAAGAAAAACATTGATAATGTTAGTATGAATGTTTTATCAATGGGCATGAGTCGTGATTTTAACGTGGCTATTGAAGAAGGTTCCACAATGGTTAGAGTTGGAACGAGCATTTTTGGTGAAAGAAATTATAATAGATAGGAGATTTTAAAGATGAGTAAATTTGGAGATAAATTCCTGAACATACTAAAGTTGAATGATGATGAATATGAAGATGATTACGATGAATATGATGATGAATATGAATACGATGATGAAGATGAAATAGCAGCTGCACCGGCACGTAAGATTTCAAGATTTGAAGAAGCAAAGAGAAGAGATTTTGAGGCAGAACAACCAAAGCAGCCAAGGTTTGGTGGAAGAGGAGCAGCCAAGATTGTTCCAATGAGAAACCAAAAAGGAGGATCTATGGAAGTTTGTGTTATTAAACCAGCAAATATGGATGACGCAAGAGAAATTACCGATACACTATTAAGTGGACGTGCTGTTGTATTGAATTTAGAAGGATTACATGTGGATTTAGCACAAAGAATCATAGATTTTACATCTGGTTCTTGTTATTCAATAGATGGCAATCTTCAAAAGGTATCTAGTTACATATTTATCATTACACCAAAATCAGTTGATATTTCAGGTGATTTTCAAGATTTATTAAGTGGTGGATTTGATGTAGCAACATTTAAAGGAAACGAATAAAATTTACCTCCAGTCAATGACTGGAGGAAATTTTTAATATTGTGAGGAAATATAATGAAAGATAATTTAACAGTTCATTATGATAATGAACCAATATACGATATTGTTATTGATGATAGCTTTGATGGGTTGGCTGACGAACTTACGAAACTTAACATATCTGATAAAAAAGTTTGTATTGTCACAGAGTCCACAGTAGGCCCGATTTATGGCAATGAAATTTTATCCATTGTTTCAAAGGTAGCCAAAGAGACTTTGATTTACACATTCCCAGCAGGTGAATCCAATAAGAATCTAAATACAGTTCAAAAGCTATATGAATTCCTTATTATTAATCATTTTGAACGCAAGGATATGCTTATAGCTTTAGGTGGTGGTGTTGTGGGTGATTTGACAGGCTTTACAGCTGCTACTTATCTTAGAGGCATAAGTTTTATTCAAATACCTACATCACTCCTTTCCCAGGTTGATAGTAGTGTTGGTGGAAAAACAGGTGTTGATTTTGAGTCTTATAAAAATATAGTGGGAGCATTTTATCAACCTATGTTGGTTTATACCAATTATTCAACACTTAAGACCCTTACAAAAAGGCAATTTGTTTCTGGTATTGGAGAGATTACAAAGGCTGCATTAATTAAAGATAGAATTTTTTATGAATGGTTACAGAAACACTCATCATCCATTATGGAATATGATTCCAAATCCTTAGCCCATATTATTGTTACTAGTTGCAATATCAAACGTTTAGTTGTTGAAAATGATTTTAAGGAATCTGGTGAGCGAGCTCTTCTTAATTTCGGACATACATTAGGACATGCCATTGAAAAGATAATGGATTTCAAATTACTTCATGGTGAATGTGTTTCTTTAGGTACAGTGGCTGCCGCATACATTTCAAAGAAGCTTGGAAATATTTCAGAGAATGAATACAATGACATCATAAGGCTTCACAAGCTCTATGAACTTCCAGTAACTGAAGTTGATTTTAATGTTGATGAAGTTATCAATGCAACATTCAGTGATAAAAAAATGTCAGATGGTGTAGTTAAATTTGTTGTTCTTTCTAAAATAGGTGAGGCAACTACAACTAAGGTAGTAACTGTAGATATAATGAAAGAGGCTTTACAAATAGTAAAGATGGATAAGTAATATCCCTGTTTACATTTAAAATAAAGTTTAAAGGTGAATGTATGTATAATTTCGTAAACAAATCAAAGGTCAAATTTAGAACCATAGCATGTTTTATTCTAATGTTTGTGTTAATTTGCTTTGATCAAATAACTAAGTATTTTGTACTAGAGAATCTAAAGGGACGGGCATCCGTACCAATTATAAAAGATGTTTTTGAATTGACATTCGTAAGTAATGAAGGTATTGCTTGGGGGATGTTTTCAGGAAGAATAAATATAGTTGTTCTTTTTACGACTATAATTACTATAGGTTTAATTTATCTATTTACAAAGATTGGACTTTTATCTGTATATTATCAAGGAAAAAAAGAAAATGATTTAACTTTTAATTCTGCTTCAGATGGAAGAGTTAAATCTATGGACCAAAAGATTAAAAGATTAAATATCCTTCAAATTGTTATTGTTGTTATGTTTTCAGGTGCATTGGGTAACCTAATTGATAGAATAACATTGGGATATGTTGTTGATTTCTTTAATTTTAAGCTTATTAATTTCCCTGTATTTAATGTGGCAGACATTTTTATAACGGTTTCTTTAGCGGTGTTTATTATTTTTTATCTGGTTCTTTTAGATGATGATGATATAGATATGATTTTTAAGTCATATAAAAAGTGGAAATCACCTATACAAAATGAAGGCGAGGACGAAGAAAAATAATGAATTCAACAAAATTTATTGTTGGAGATATGTATGTCAATAATAGAATTGACAAATTTCTAGCAGAGAGAAACGAAGATGTTAGTCGTTCTAGATTAAAGAAATTATTAGATGATGGTATTATTACAGTAAATGGTGAAAAAGTAAAAGCCAATTATCGACTTAGGGAAAATGATTTTATTAAGGTCGTTGTTCCAGATGTTGTAGAACCAGATATCCCTCCGAAAGATATACCACTGGATGTAGTTTTTGAGGATGAGGATATTATAGTAATCAACAAACCTAAGGGAATGGTGGTTCATCCTTCAGCTGGACATTTTGATGATACTATGGTAAATGCACTGTTATACCATTGCAAGGGTAATCTTTCTAGAATTAATGGTGAATTAAAACCTGGGATTGTTCATAGAATTGATATGGATACAACCGGTGTAATTGTTGCTTGTAAGAATGATGTTGCACACAATTTTATAGCTGAGCAGTTTAAGGAACATACAATTACTAGAAAATATCAGGCTATAGTATATAACTCCTTTAGCATAGAAGGTGGAACTATAGAAGGAAAGATTGGCCGACACCCTATTGACAGAAAAAAGATGGCTATTGTAAATAAAAATGGAAAAGATGCCATTACCCACTACAAAGTACTTGAAAATTTTAAGAAGTTTGCACATGTGGAGTGCCAGTTAGAAACTGGAAGAACTCATCAGATAAGAGTTCATATGGCGAGTATTAATCATCCTTTATTAGGTGATTTTGTATATGGACCAAAAACTTGTCCGTATAATCTTCAGGGTCAAACTCTCCATGCAGGCACATTAGGATTTATACATCCTCGAACAAAGGAATATGTGGAGTTTAGTGTTCCACTACCGGATTACTTCAAAAAGTTGATAGATAATTTATCAAATAAATAAATTTTTAACTTTTGGGTAACATAGGTTATAGCCTTAAAAAAGTTCAATATAGTTAAATTTATTGACAATAATGGCTTTGGGCTTTATACTAAGTAAGGTTATGGTTCATATAGAATCGAAAGGATGTGTCCGATGAAAAAAAGGAAATACATTATCAACGGATTGTTCCTTATTGCATTGATACTCGGTACAGCATATTTTATATTTAAAGATCAAGAAGTTACTGAAATATTCAAATATATAGAACAAGCTAAAAATTCATGGTTGATTATTGGATTTACATTTGTAATGATTTATGTATCATTTGAATCAGTTGTTATTCATTATCTGATGAATACATTATCATGCAACATAGGTTTTTTACATTGTTTAAAATATTCATTTATTGGATTTTTTGTTAGTGCAATTACCCCTAGTGCAACTGGAGGGCAACCGGCGCAGTTATATTATATGAATTCAGATGGAATAAGCGTTGCTGTTTCATCCTTAGTTCTTATGGTTGTGACTGTTGCTTATAAGGCTGTTTTGCTTGTATTCGCAGCTTTTATGTTCATTTTTGAATATGATTTTGTCATGGCACATATTATGAACATTAAGTTTATTATGATTTTTGGTATTGTTGTCAATGTTATTATTATTGGATTCTTATGGCTTGTTTTATTTAAACAATCCTTTGCAAAAAAAGCTGTAGGTAAATTTATTCTTTTTTTAGGAAGAATTCATATTCTTAAGAATTATAAGAAAACGTTACAAAAGGTTTTAAAAGCTATCGGAAAATATGAAGATAGCGCGTCATATTTAATGACACATAAGCTTGTATTCTTTAATGTTTTTCTTATAACGTTAGTTCAAAGACTTGCATTATTCGCTGTTACATATGCAGTTTATAAAGCTTTTGGACTTACAGGATATAGCGCATTGGAAATTATTACATTACAGTTGATTATCTCATTGGCTGTTGATAACCTGCCTTTGCCTGGTGGATTAGGTGCTAGTGAAGGCATATTTGTAATATTTTTCGAGGAAATTTTTACTGCAAAATATATCACAGCAGGCTTATTACTAAGTAGAGGCCTAAGTTACTATGTGATTATTATTCTGGGTGGATTAATTACTTTATTTGCTCAGTTGACACAAAAAAAACGAACAAAATATGAGAGAAATAATGGAGCACGAGAATGATAGGTTTTTATAATTATACAGTAATTTTAACGTACGGTGGACTTTTAACATCAATATTCGGAATATTTTTAACTTTTAATCACCATTTTTTGGCGGCTATGTTTTGCTTAGTTATATCTGGCATATGTGATATGTTTGACGGAATTGTTGCAAGAAGTTGCAAGAATAGAAGTGATGAAGCTAAAATATTTGGTATTCAAATTGATTCTTTATGTGACTTAATATGCTTTGGTGTTTTTCCAGGTATTTTTAATTACATATTTACATTGAACTTTATTTCAAATAGTTCAAAATTTAGATTTGCTGCTATGGTGTCATCAGCACTCTTGATTTTATGTGCTGTTATTAGATTGGGTTATTTTAACGTAATGGAAATGATTCGTCAGAAAGAAACTGCTGAATCAAGAAAATACTATCAAGGTCTCCCTGTTACATCTATAGCAGGTTTTCTACCATTACTATTTACATTTAGAGAATTATTTGGTAGTAATATTTTCTATATAGTATTAAATATATTCACCTTATTAGTAGCATTTTTCTTTGTACTTGATATTAAAGTTCCAAAGCCACATAAAAAGGGAATTATTGTGATGTCTGTATGTGGAATGGTAATGCTTACAGTTTTAGCACTACAAGGTTTGAAGATATTATAATTTGAATTAACGTATATATTGCATTTTATCAAATTTAGGAATTAGTTTACGATAAATTAATTTTTAAAGGATTGATAAAATGCATTTTTGATATAAAACATAGAAAGGATACCAAAATATTTTTGGTATAGTGAAGAGAATGGATTGTAAAGATAGAAGTGGAGCTATTGTTGCTATAGATAATGGACAGGATAAGCTATTAAAGAAATTATATGGCAGTGCGTCAGGACGTGCAGTTCTCAAGATCTTAACATTGCCAATAGTATCAAAAATAGGAGGGAAAATCCTAGATAGTAAGCTATCATGCGTCATGATTAAAGGATTTATTAAAAATAATAATATCAATATGACTGAGTATATGACTGAGCATTATTCTTCATATAATGATTTTTTTACAAGAAATATTAAACCTGAGTCAAGACCAATTGATAATGATTATCGAAAACTAATTAGTCCTTGTGATGGACGTGTCTCCGTATACAATATTGATGATAATTCAGATTTTCTTATTAAAAATACCCACTATAATGTGGAAACTTTAACACAAAGTAAAAAAGCTGCTGATATATATAAAGGTGGAACAATGGTAATAATTAGACTTTGTGTGGATAATTATCATAGATATTGCTATATTGATAACGGAAGAAAATCCCGTAATAAATTCATTAAAGGGGTTCTTCATACAGTTAATCCAATTGCAAATGATTATTTTAAGATTTATAAAGAAAACTCTAGAGAATGTAGCGTTTTATATACAGAAAACTTTGGTAGAGTTATGCAAATTGAGGTTGGAGCACTTTTTGTAGGTAAGATTGTTAATCATGATCAAGCATGTCTTATCACCAGGGGTAAGGAAAAAGGTTACTTTGAATTTGGTGGCTCTACAATATGTTTAATGTTTGAAAAAGATTCAGTTATTATCGACGAAGATTTAATAACAAATACTATAGATGGATTTGAAACAGCAATTAAGATGGGACAAACGATAGGTCATATATAATTTATAGATTAATTCAACTGTTATTTTTAATTGCAAAAACTAAACGCAAATCTTATTATATTGATATGGAAGATGCATAGTGATACATTAAATTTAGCCCACTATCATTTCGCAAAACCTGCGTTTTGCGAAATGATACATCTGTCATAGCATATGATATTTTGATTTTAGTCCCACCTTTCTATAGACTTCTACTTCCATATTCTCATAGATGCATCTATAAATTGCAATTATAGATATTAAAAATTTTAATCTTATATTTAATTCTATATATTATAATCGTTATAAAATCAAATCTAAGCATTAACCTAAAACTTAATCATACAAATAAAGGTATAGCATATACTAAATGCTATACCTTTAAAAACTTCTTTAATTTTAATAAAAACTTTTTCTAGTTAATTATGAAAGATGTTTTCTAATTAATCCGTCAACGATTGGAAGCTTGATTGTTTTGCCTTTGAATGCCATAATTGCAAGAAGACCAAGGAAAATTTTCTCAGCTATATCAAATAACATTTCAAAGAATGCTATAACTCCCCAACCATCACGGATAGGTGTTGCTTCTGCTATACCTAAGAAGAAGTTGATGAATTGAATAATATTGTTTACAAAGCTAAAACAAATTGGAATCATCATAAATAATAATACAACCAAAACTGCTTTCACTGCTGATGCTTTCAACCATAAATCTTCCTCTTTAAGTAATACGTAAGCCACTAATAATACTAGGGGCCATGCAAAAATAATTGATGCTGACATGAAATTTGTAACTAAAGCTAATAAGAAAATAATGCCAGCTACCATACAATTAGATAAACCTAATTTTGTCTTGTACATCTTATGTACCTCCTTTTATAATATCATTAAAAGTATAGCAACATTTACCAAGATAGTCAAGAAATGATATGTTATCATTGAGATTAAATTTTTTAACTATATACTCTTGTATTTGCTCTTATTCTTCCTATTTTTTACATATTTATAAATGTTTTTGCATCTTACAAATCACTATATATGAACTCAATAAACTATCTCATTTGATTGACCCCTACAATAAATCACTGTATAATGTATAAAGATTGGGTAACTTTCCTCTTCATTGCATTTCTATATTAAAATGAAGTTAATGCAGATTGACTATTATAATGAGACAAATATAAATCGAGGTATAAAAACATATGAAATTACAACAATTATATAGTTTTACAAGACGAGCTATTGATGATTACAATATGATAGAAAATGGTGATAAAATTGCTATAGGAATATCAGGTGGAAAAGATAGTCTAACACTACTGTATGCACTAGTTGGGTTAAAGCGTTTCTACCCTAAAGAATTTGATTTAGTTGCCCTTACTGTGGATTTGGGACTTGGTATACAACAATTTGATGAAATAGAAAAATTGTGTCAAGAGCTAAAAGTTGAATATCATATTATAGGAACTGAAATTGGAAAGATAATATTCGATGATCGTATGGAAACCAACCCATGCTCTCTATGCGCAAAAATGCGAAAAGGTGCTTTGAATGAGAAGGCCATTGAGTTAAATTGCAATAAAATTGCCTATGCTCATCATAAAGATGATATTATTGAAACAATGTTCCTGTCACTTATATACGAAGGTCGCTTCCACTCCTTCTCACCATATACATTTCTCGATAGAACGGGTCTTACAGTAATTAGGCCAATGATGTATATTAATGAAGGTGATGTTGTAGGATTTATGCACAAGTATAATCTACCAGTTGCTAAAAATCCTTGCCCAGTAGACGGACATACAAAGCGAGAATATGTTAAAACACTTGTTAAGCAACTAAATGCAGAAAATCATGGTGTAAAGGAACGTCTATTCCATGCCATTACGGATGGTAATATAAATGGATGGCCAAAGAGAAATGAGACTAATCATCGTCGCGCTAAAAAAGGAGCTGAGGAAATTGGCAACAAATGATAAGTACAATGATGTCATTGAAAAGGAAATACGTTTAAAAATCTCTGAAATAGAAAAGGGGCTGCCTAAATTTTGCAGAACCTATTTTATTGGAATAGAAAATAATACACTTCCACGTACGAGATTAAGTTACGCTTATGATATACGATTGTTTTTTGAATATTTGGAAACTACCAATCCAAAATACTCTAAAATTGGGATGCGTAATTTTACACTAGATATTTTAGATGAACAAACGCCTATGGATATTGAAGAATTCATGATATATCTAAAGTATTATACTAAGAATGGTGTAGAGTACTCAAATAAAGAAAATGGCATAAAGAAAAAGATGTCTTCCGTTAGATCTCTTTATAGTTTCTTCTATAAAAAGGAAATGATAAAGAACAATCCCTCAGTCATGGTTAACATGCCAAGAATTCGTGAAAAAGCTATAATAAGACTCGAACCTGAAGAGATAGCTTCCCTTTTGGATGTTACAGAGGCAGGCACAAATATGACAAAAAAGCAACTAGAAAGCCATAAAAAGACTAAAATACGAGATGTTGCTATTTTGACCCTTCTTCTGGGAACGGGTATGCGAGTTTCGGAATGTGTCGGAATTGATATAAATGATGTGAATTTTGAAAGTTGTGAAATACTTATTAGACGAAAAGGCGGTAAGGAGTCTATATTATATATAGGCAATGAAGTTGAGATGGCACTTAGGGAATATATGAACCAGAGAAAAGATATGCATCCCATTGATGGACACGAAAACGCCCTATTTCTTTCCATGCGAAATAGAAGAATCACAGTTAGGAGTGTGGAAATATTAGTGCAAAAATACTCACGACTCTCTTCTACTGTTAAACATATCACCCCCCACAAACTTAGAAGTACCTATGGAACACGTTTATATGAGGAATCTAATGATATATATTTAGTGGCTGATGTATTAGGACATAAGGATGTTAATACTACCAGGCGTCATTACGCGGCTATTGATGAACGTAGGCGCAAAGAAGCCCGTGATAAGGTGAAATTGCGCCAAAACGATTAAAATTGTAATAATTATATTTAATACAATTTTATGGGCATTTAGTACAAAAATTCACAGAAATATTGTAAATATTCACAAAGTGTGATATTATTCTATTCGTTCATATTACAAATATGTTTTTAGATTATGGAGGAAAAATGAGAAAATTTAAGTATTTATTAGCAACAGGTTTGATTTCAGCAGCTTTATTAGTAGGCTGTGGCTCTGAGAGTGATAAGAAAGATTCTGCAAAGGATTTAACTCCTAAGGAATTCTTTGAAGAAATCCAAAATTCTGCACAAAAAGATGTTAAATCAGCTGAATATGAAATGTCGGCAAAGATAGATGTTGAAGGTGCCAATGAAGATAGTTCAATCTCTGGTGATGCAAAAATCAAAGGTGATTTTGATATTGACAGCGGATCAGTGCACATGAACATTTCTGGTTCTTTGATGGAAAAATTCCTTCAACAATCAAGTATAGATGGATATCTTACAATTGAAGACACGGAAGGCACTGTTTACTTATCAATGGATAATGGTCCATGGGCAAAAAAGTCTGTTGATGTTAGTGATTATATTAATCAGATTAGTAACCTTATAATGGAAACGCCTGCAGATGGAAATACAGATTTTGATGCTGATGAAGCATTAAAATTCTTAAAAGATACTAAGGTTAAATCAGATGATGATGGATATACATTCACTGGAACTATGGATATTGATAAAATCTTTGATTATATGAAGTCAGAAGGTGTTGACGAAGATGAAATTGCTGAATATAAAGAAGTGATTAAGGGCTTGAACCTTAAGCTTTCTATTACAGTTGATAATGATTTTGCGTTCACTGCATTCGAAATGAGTGTTAAGGACTTTGAGATACCATTAATGGGTCAGTCATTAAAAATAAATGAAGCAACTATCGGATTTAAACTTACTATGTCTTCAGAAAGTAAAAAGATTACTATTCCGGACGAAGCATTAAATGCTACATCTTTAGATTAGATGGTTATTTAAATCCTTACGATGGTGATGATGATCGGGATGATTTTGATGACGATGACGATTTCATCGAATAGTTAAAAACAATACTTCAAGTAACATATACATGATATTTTTAGACTGTATGTACTAAGGTGTATAAAAACTATAAAGTATTATGTAAACAAAATAGGAACAAAACTATAAATAATATAATATGAACATATGGAAGCTATCATTAATCTACATAGTATGGGATTACTAGATAGCTTCCTTTTTTTATGTTATCATCTTTCATTCCATTAATCTGCTTTACTTCATCTATATATGCGTTAAAATCTGGATATTCATTACTGTAATGTCCTTTGGCAATATCCCATAAGGTATCCCCCTCTTCTACTGATATAGTGGTATAGAGTTTTGTAGCTGGCTCTGTTTGTCCTTGAACATTAATAGTGATCATAGTAACAGTTAATGTTATAAATGTTAGCAATAAAATTAAGAAAAATCTAGCATGAGCAATGCCGCTACTATATGCAAACTTATGTCTAAAAGTATCATTTGTTTTTAAATGTAATGTACTAACAACTTCTGAATTCATAATATTTCCTCCTGTATATCGAACATATGTACTTGTTATGGATATTATACTTTTCGAACAAATGTTTGTCAATACTTTTCTATAAAAAAATCGAACAACTGTTTGCAAGATTTATTTCTTTATGATATACTCTTTTTAGTTCTTAAATTGGTCATTGTTATTTTATGACTTTAATTGTTAGGATTTCTTATTTAGTGGCTTTATATTTTTGATTTTAGATAATTGAAGTGTATTAAGGCATTTATTATATATTTATAGGAATATCTTTAGAAGAGTATCCAGAATGAGTTAAGCAAGATATTTAAAATAGGAGGACATTATATGTCAAAAGGTAAGATTACAGAGAAACAACAAGAAATTTTGAACTATATTAAACAGGAGATTTTATCGAAGGGATATCCACCTTCGGTTCGAGAAATATGTGAGGCTGTTAAACTTAGGAGTACTTCTTCTGTTCATGCTCATTTAGAGACATTAGAGAAGAATGAATATATACGTAGAGATCCAACAAAGCCTAGAACAATTGAAATTGTTGATGATTCATTTAACCTTACGAGGCGTGAAGTTGTTAATGTGCCAATGGTTGGTCGTATTGCTGCAGGGGAGCCTATTCTTGCAACTGAAAATATTGAAAGTTATTTCCCTATACCCGTGGAGATGATGCCTAATGCACAAACCTTTATGCTTACTGTTAAGGGTGAGAGTATGATAAATGCAGGGATTTTTGATGGGGATTGGATTTTAGTTCAACAGCAAAATACAGCACGAAATGGTGATATGGTAGTTGCATTAGTTGAAGATTCAGCTACAGTTAAGACATTCTACAAAGAAAATGGACATTTTAGACTACAACCTGAAAATGATTCTATGGATCCGATTATTGTCGCGGATGTACAGATAATGGGAAAGGTCATAGGTCTCTTTAGACAGATGGCATAGAGTTTTTATTCTTTTAATATGCAAAAAAGCGTTGCAACCACTACAACGCTTTTTTTAATGGGGAGTATGAGAAAAATAAACAACATTTGAATATAATTCAAATGATAAAGAATGATTAGTTCCTTATGGTTAATATAATATATTATTTATTTGTATAAAAGATGGTATCAAAATGAAAACTATGTGAAAATTACATTTCAATAAGTTGACCATCTCTCCAAATTCTCTCTAAATCATAGAATAATCTATCGCTTTCATTGAAAATGTGAATAATAGCATCGTTATAATCTAAAAGAATCCAATTTGCAGTATTGTAACCTTCTACTTGCTTCGCATGGTATCCTAGCTTTCCTAGCTCATCTTCAACATTATCAGCTAATGCCTTTACATGTTTTGTATTAGAACCACTTGCAATTATAAAATAATCAGCAATTACTGAAACTTTGCTAATATCAATCACCTTTATATTTATACCCTTCTTATTATCTAGGGCCTTATATGCAGTTTCTACAATTTTATTCATGTTTGTTATTCTCCTTTTCTTTATAATATTCGTATGTTAATAGTGATGTTTCATCTATCTCTTCACCAGTATCTTTTAAATATTCAATTGTATCATGCAATATCAGTTCAACGCATAAATTGATATTTATAAAGGCCAATTTTCTTAAATTGGTTAAATTTGGTGCTTTGTCCCTACTAGGTTCAATATAATCTGCTACAAAGATAATTTTTTCAAGTAATGTCATACCCGGTCTACCTGTGGTATGATATAAAATAGCATCTAGAATTTCTTTGTCATCAATGTTATATATTTTTTTCGCATAGAAGGCACCTAATTTAGAATGTAATAAATACCCAGTTCTCATTTCAACTGGTGTAACATAAATTCCATTTGTTATGCATTCATCAAGCTTTTTGTCATCATCAATGCATTTTGCACAGTCGTGCAATAAACCCGCAATCCTTGCCTTATCGATGTCATATTCATAGCACATAGCCAACGATGCTGCGGTAAATTCTACACCTAGTGTATGTTCATATCTGGATTTAGATAGTTGTTCCTGTAATTCTCTTCTAAGTTTTCTGTAGTAATCTTTACTTAAATTCATAATAAACCTCAATAACGATTCATTAGTTATATAGTTTGTTGTCTATTATATACTTATAGACCTTATCAGGTAAAAATTGTGCCAAATCGATATTTTTTCTTATATTAGTTCGTATATCCGTTGATGAAACATCAATTGGATTTGTATATAGAGTTCTAATGTCCGGATCATATGATAGATATTTTTCATTTAGGGACAGTGTCTTTTCATTAAATTCATTGTTAGAGACACCCTCTCTCAAAGCAGCAATTAAAGTACATTTTTCCAAAATCACTTCAGGATGATACCACTTATCCAGATTTATCAGCGAGTCACCACCTATAATAAAAAAATAATGATCGCTTGGATGTTGTTCTTTAAGCATAGTTAGAGTATCAGCAGTGTAAATATTGCCCTCTCTTTTTAACTCAAAGTCTGAATATTTCAAGTATGAATATGGTTCAATAGCAAGTTTAACCATATTTACCCTATGCATTTCATTCGTAACATCATCTTTGTTTTTATGTGGTGGTGTTTTTGAAACCATTACAAGTATTTCATCTAAATCAAACTGCAAATGAGTTTCCTTTGCTAACATAAGATGTCCATTATGAATTGGATCAAAAGTACCACCTAAAATACCAATATTACTCATCTTAACCTTTCTAAATTAAAACTATTTTTTGATTTTCCTTAGCTGGCTTATATAAAACAATTTTTCGTCCAATAACCTGAACGAGTTGAGAATTGGTACGCTCAGCAATAATTTCACCTATTACCTTTGGGTCATCAGCACAATTTTTTAATACATTTAGTTTAATAAGTTCTCTTGCTGTTAACGCTTCAGACACAGCGCTCGTTACTTCTGGTGTTAAACTTGATTTTCCAATATGGAAAATGGTATCCATATTCATTGCAAGACCTTTTAAATATGCTCTTTGTTTACTTGTCATTAACTTCTCCTAGCTGATTATTTGTAATAATCAAATTCATGTCCGTATATTTTAACTGTATCTCCATCGACAATACCCAATGCTTCTAGTTCATCTAAAATACCATTATTTTTCATGAAATTCTGGAAGAACATAAATCCCTTTTCAGATTCTAAATTGGTATAGCCTAACATCTTTTCAATTCGAGGTCCATCAATATAGAATAAACCTTCAACTTCTTCATCTTTATAAACTGAGAATGGGTCATCCGCATTGTCATTGTATTCGTTTGGATCAAATTCACTTTCAAATATAACTGGCTTAGAATCCATAGTCTCCAAAATGCCTAAAACGTGATATAACAGCTCTTTTACGCCTTTACCACTTACAGCAGATATAGGGAATACCTTAATGCCCTTTGGTTCAAATTCATCCTTTATAAGCTGTATATAAGTATCATCATCGTATAAAACATCTATCTTATTAGCAGCTATTACCTGAGGTCTTTCAAGTAATTCTGGATTATAGGCTCTAAGTTCTTCATTAATTGTATTAATATCACATATAGGATCTCTTCCTTCTGTAGAAGCAGCATCCACCATATGAATAACAACTTTTGTACGTTCTATATGTTTTAAAAATTTATGACCTAAACCAATGCCTTCGCTTGCACCCTCAATAAGCCCAGGTATATCAGCGATAACAAAACCTTTTCCTTCATCTAAGTCAACAACGCCAAGATTAGGGTTAAGTGTTGTGAAATGGTAGTTTGCAATCTTCGGACGAGCATTTGTAACTCTAGAAAGTAATGTTGATTTTCCTACATTAGGGAAACCGACAAGCCCAACATCTGCAATTACCTTAAGTTCAAGAATAACGTACAATTCCTTGCTTGGGGTTCCAGGTTTCGCATATTTTGGTGCCTGCATAGTTGCAGTTGCATAATGCTGATTACCCTTTCCACCATGACCGCCGCGTAAAACAACCTGTCTAGTATTTTCTCCAGACATATCTGCAATTATTTTACCACTTTCTGCATCTTTAATAAGCGTTCCCTGTGGAACTTTTATAATAAGGTCTTCACCATTTTTTCCATGTTGATTACGCCTTCCACCATCTTCACCGTGCTGGGCAACGTACTTTCTTACGTGTCTAAAATCTGTTAAAGTATTAAGTCCTAATTCTACTTCAAATATAATGTCGCCACCATCGCCACCATCGCCACCATCGGGTCCACCATCTGGAACAAAAATCTCCCTACGGAAACTAACATGGCCATCGCCACCTTTTCCTGACTTTATAAAAATTTTTGCACTATCTGCAAACATGATATCCTCCAAAACTTTTAAAAAGGCTTCAACCATATGATTGAAGCCTTAAAATCACATAACTATTCAGCTACTGGGTAAACAGAAACAACTTTTTTATCTCTGCCCTTTCTTTCGAATCTTACAACGCCATCTGCCTTAGCAAATAATGTATCGTCACCACCAATACCTACATTAGTACCTGGGTGGATTTTTGTTCCACGCTGTCTATAAAGAATGTTACCAGCCTTTACAAACTGTCCGTCAGCTCTCTTAGCACCTAATCTCTTAGATTCAGAGTCTCTACCATTCTTAGTAGAACCAACACCTTTTTTATGAGCGAATAACTGAAGGTTCATCTTCAACATAACTTACACCTCCTTGTAGGATATCTTTATATATGTCTTACTGAAACTATTCATAATATCATTAATTCCTAACAACATTGAATCTATCAGTAGTTTTGATTCTTTACTAACATTACTTGTAAACTTCATCTCTAGTGAACCGACTGAATCGTCAGTACTTGCTTCAATAGTATCATCAGTAAACTTTTCAATAGAATTAACTGTATTAACCGATAAGGTTGATACTGCGGCACATACGATATCGCTTCCTGAGTCAGCATATCCTGCATGTCCGATAATTTTAAATCCAACGTATTGCTTGTTTGAATCAGTAAAAATTGTCACATCAATCATAACTATGCGTTAATCTTTGTGATCTTAACAGCTGTAAGCTGTTGTCTATGACCGTGTTTCTTATGGTAGCCAGTTTTTCTCTTATACTTATAAACGATAACTTTCTTACCTTTTATATTATTGATAACATCTGCTTCTACTGAAGCACCGTTAACTGTTGGAGCTCCAACCTTAACGTCATCTCCACTAACAAGAAGAACCTGATCAAAAGTAACTTTTTCACCAGCTTCAACACCAAGCTTTTCAACATTGATGATATCGCCTTCAGAAACTTTGTACTGTTTTCCACCTGTTGCAATAATTGCGTACATAAGCACACCTCCTATTTATCCAATAAAAATTGAACATTACTCGCCAAATACGGTGACTGCTTAGCAGTTCTTATAACCTCATTGAGCGGCACACTAAAGTATATTATCATATACAGTTGCCAAAGTCAATCAATTTTTCTAATATTTTTTGTACTTTTAGGGTGTTATATTCTTGATATTTTCACAAAAACTTGGTACAATTATCATAATAAAATCAGCTCGTGATAAACTATATTATATAATTTTGACTATAATTATGAGCGGAAAGGTGTATGTACGTATGATCAAAAAAAAGAAAAAAATAGACAACACTCCTACTATTTCTAATATTAAAGATTTAGACCAAACCAAGAACTTGGAGGATAATTTAACCGATTCATTGAATAATAATGAAGAGACCTATCAAGATATTTTAAATGGCCTTGACAAAGATTCTGAATTAGGTGATTCCTCTATCGTTTCAGGAAATCCTGAGGATTTGGATATTTATTTCGGTTCAGGCAATTTGGATGAAGATATAATTGACGAATCCTTAGTAGATAATTATATAGAAGATGATATGTTAGTATCTGCACCCGTTGATGATATCCCTTCAGATATGTATTCAAATATTACCCTTGACTCCCAGACATATGATGAGCTAGAGAATATTTTAGCTGATTTATCAGACGATAATGATCCAGAATCAGATATTGATTCAACTATAAAAGACTCTAAACTCCAGAATAAAAAAGTAAAAAAAACAAAGAAAAGCAAAACAAAAAAGAACAAAGGAACTAAAGGCGATAAAACAAAATCTAAAGGAACAAAGGATAAAAATTCCAAAGTTAGTGTCCTTTCTTCTATTAATACAAAGATGTCTTTATCTGTTTGTGGAGGAGTATTATTATCCTTGATAGTTACATTTATTGTTACAATGTCAGGTTTTAGTTCAAGTATTGATGAACTTGTAGAATCTAATATGTCTACAGTTGTTAAGGCATATAATACATTACTTGAAGATACCATATTACTAACAAAAAATAATCTTACCACTAGTAATCTTACTTCCCTTTACAAAGAGGAAGGTCTTGATGGTGTTGAATCTAGTTATGTGTGTTTAATTGATGCTGATGGTAAATACACATACCATCGTGAATATCAGAAAATAGGTACTCAGGTTGATTCACAAGTAATTTTAGATTTAGTTGAGGAACATAAAAAGAATCCACTTATGGAGTCTGGTGTTACCGAATATCAATTAGACGAGATTGACAAATATGCAGGATATTATCCTTGTGATAATGGTTGGTTATTGATTGTTTCAGCAAATAAGGATGAGTTGTATCAAACATATTATGATGTTAGAAAAGCCACACTCATTGATTCTGGTGTTATTCTTGTAGTTTTAGCAGTACTTGGATTTTTAGTTTCACTTACTGTTACAAAACCGATTAAGAAACTTACAGGAGTTATCCATAAAATTGCTGAGCTTGATTTTAGATCAGATGAAGGTCTTGAGAAACTTTGTAAACGAAAAGATGAAACTGGTGATATGAGTCGTGCATTAAGAAATATGCAAGGCGAGATTAAAAATGTAATTTCTAATATTAATACCGCATCTGAGAATATTAGTGACAATGCTCATTCTCTTAATGAGCTTTCTAATCTTGTTAATGAGCATTCAACAGATAATTCAGCTACTACAGAGGAGTTAGCCACTGGAATGCAGGAAACAGCTACTACTGCTGAGAGAATTGATTCTAATATAAATAATATTCTTTCAACAATTGATAATATTTCTAATAAGACAAAAGATGGCCAAAATATTGCATTTGAAATCATGGAAAAGGCATCAAAACTTAAAGTCAATACACAAGATGCTAGTTTAAATGGTCAGAAGATGTTTGCTGATGTTAGGAAGGAAACTTATGCTGCTATTGAAAAATCAAAGGATGTTGATAAGATTAACTCTTTAACAAAGACAATTCTTGATATTTCAGACCAAACAAGTTTACTCTCACTTAATGCTTCTATTGAGGCAGCCAGAGCCGGTGAAGCAGGAAGAGGATTTGCAGTTGTTGCTGAACAAATTGGTCACTTAGCAAATCAATCCGCTACTACTGTTGAAAACATTGGTGGTATTGTTAAAGAAGTAAATGATGCTGTTAACAATATGGCAAAGTGTCTTGAGACAACATTAAACTTCCTTGAGGAGAAGGTTCTAAAAGATTATGACAGTTTTATATCAGTCTCAGAAGAATACAATTCAGATGCAGATGTTTTTGAAAAATTAATGAAGGATATTTATGACTCAATTGTTGAATTAGACCGTAGTACAGAACTTATTGCTGATGCTATTTCAGGAATTAGTACAACTATTGTTCAATCTTCTACTGGTGTATCAGATATTGCAGAAAAAACTTCAAACATTGTAGAACTTACTATCCAAACAAATCAAATGGTTGATGAAAGTGTTGAATATGCTAAAAATCTTAATGATATTGTTGATATCTTTAAATTAAAATAATACAAAAGTAATCATGCAGTTGATAAATATATGTTACTTAACTAGTAACAAGCAACTTACAAAATTAACTAATCTAAATTTTATAGGAACAGCCAGTGAGATGCAAGTTCTCACTGGCTGTTCCTATGTTTAACTTTTCTAGATACGTTTTCTTCTTGAAATTTATTTTTATACCTATTTTTTTACAAATGAATTTTAATAATTATAGAACTTTTCTAGATTTCTTGTTGGACTACCTTCTTGCAACTACCCTATCTCGTACTTTCTTTCGTGTTATTTCTACTAATTTTAAACGTGTCATGCCAAGAACTGTTACCTTTAACCTATCATTAATAGCATTTTTTTTTAGGTAATCAACGAGGTCTTCACACATCTTTTCAGTAGACATATTAATAAAATCACACATTATAATTCCAGAGATATTTCGCAAACGTATTTGCTTTAGGATTTCAGCCGCCGCTTCTAAATTGATTTTATAAAAAGTCGCATCAGATGCCTTACCTTTATCGTATTTTCCAGTGTTTACATCAATAACAGTCATAGCCTCGGTATAATCAATTACCAAGTAACCTCCAGATTTTAACCAAACTTTTCTATCGGATATATTTTTTAAAATGCTATCAAAACTATATAATTTATATAGTGGTAACAACTTATCATCATATAGTCTGAATTGATTTACGGGTACTATGTCTCTTAAATGTTCCTTACACCTACTTAACAGTTCATCATTGTCAGAGATGATTTCAAATGTATCATCACATATATCTCGCAATAGAGAAAGATTGACATTTAGTGCCTTTTTAATAAGAGTTTTTCCAGGTCGGTGCATTGCAACGCTATGTAAAACTCTAAATTCTTGTTTTAGAGAAGTAGCCTCGGCAACGATATTTGAAACATCAACATTTCTTGCATCCGTTCTAACAATAAAACTAATACAATCCTCACATAGTGGTAATATAGCTTTCTTTACACACTCTCTAAAATCATTATCTTTAATTTTAGAAGAAATACAAACACCACTTCTACCATATACAAGTACAACATATTTTCCTGTTAAGTTGATATTTGTGGTTAATACCCCATTTTTAGTTTTAATTGGTTCTTTAATAAGTTGAACCAAAACATTATCCCCTTCACATATTTTAGTTGTATTTTTGTTATTGATAAATATTGGGTTTTTCGATTCTTTTGTAGATAGATATCCTATTTTACCTCTTTCATACTCAAGGAAAGCTCCATCAATATTTTTTACAACATCATTTACGTGAGCAACATAAATGTTATTTAAGTCACTTTCGCTATCATTATAATTTAACGATATTTCAACACATTTATCATCTTTAAAAATAGCCAGTGCCTCAACCTGTTTTGTCATATCACTTTCATAACAAGTAAAAACTGCTTTATTACTCAATTTCTTCACCAAAACTTTCTAGAGGGATTAAAATGTCTTCCTCCTCACTCTTTTTCCCATATACTTCTAAACGCGTAATCTGAAATGTAAATGGAGCAAGTTCTGTATTCATAAAGTTATACAATGCATCCATTACTAGTTCTGGTTTTAAGTTCTCAACACTTCCAGTTACCAGCTGCAAGCAAACATATGAATCAAACGCTTCATACTTTAGAATTAAAGGCTTTAAATCAACCTCTCTTTGGCTCTTTTTCGTCTCTTTAACTATAACAATGCTTTCTTGTTCCATAAAACGTGTAAATGCGGTTTTTAGGTCAAATATAGGTTCATATCCAGCTCTGATATCCAACCTATAATCAGCTGCACAAACTAAAGTCATTGCTTTTGTAGCATTATCAGGTAAAAGTCTATAACTCAAAATAGGAATATCCTCTACACTTACCTGATTTAAGCGTTCTACAGCCTCCTTAGATGAGGTTGTTGAGTTTACTTCTATATCAACATATTCACCCTCACTATTTAGGCCTACGCCAAGTGGAGCTGCAAAGGACATTTTCTGATGTGGACTAAACCCTTCTGAGTACGCTATATCTATCTTTGCTCTTTTAATTACTTTTTGGAAATATCTCATTACATCTAAGTGACCAATAAATTTTAATGATCCTCTTTTTGCAAATTTAATTCTTATTTTCAAAGCAGATTCCTCCTTCGAAAGTAGCTGCACCACAACCAAGACATTGTACTTTACAGTTTGGTGTAACTTTTTCATTTTTAGCATTTTCCCATTCGCGTTTTAAGAAGTTTTTGGTTACTCCAATATCAATGAAATCCCATGGGAAAATCTCATCTAAATCTCTTACTCTAGTGGTATAAAAATCCACATCTATTTCAGCGTCGCTTATAGCTTGTATCCATTTTTGATTATCGAAAAATTCTCCCCAAGCATCGTAAATACATCCGCTTTTATATGCATTTAAAATAGCTTTTGAAACTTTTCTATCGCCTCGTGCTAAGAAACCTTCGATTAAGGAAACATCTGCCTCATGCCAGTTGTATTTCATACTCTTTTTGTTAAGCATTTCTTTCATATGTGAATTGACTATATAAGCTCTATTTAAAAATTCTTCTGCAGTACACATAGGTGACCACTGAAATGGTGTAAATGGCTTCGGAATAAAAAATGATGTACTAACTGTTATGGCTACTTTGCCAATTCTTTCTTCCTTAGGAATGCGGTAATATTCTTCAGCAATTTTTTCGGCAAGTTCAGGAATTCCTTTCATATCCTCTTCGGTTTCAGTTGGGAGACCTAGCATAAAATATAATTTAACCTTATTCCATCCACCCTTGAAGGCTAGTGAACAACCGTTAATGATGTCTTCCTCTGTAAGCCCTTTGTTTATAACATTTCTAAGACGTTGAGAACCAGCCTCAGGTGCAAAGGTAAGAGAAGATTTCTTAATATCTTGTACTTTATTCATTACATCTAAAGAAAATGAATCTACTCTAAGGGATGGTAGAGAAATATTTACACCTTTCTCCTTTAATTCATCTATTAAAAATGTTAATAGTTCTTGTAACTTTGAGTAATCTGAAGAACTAAGAGAACTAAGGGAAATTTCTTCATGCCCTGTATTTTCTATCATTTTTACAGCCATGTCCTTGAGATAATTCACATCCCTTTCTCTAACTGGTCTATAAATCATTCCAGCTTGACAGAATCTACATCCTCTAATACAACCTCGCTGAATCTCAAGTACAACTCTATCTTGAGTTGCTTTTATATATGGAACTAAAGGCTTTTGAGGGTAATAAGTATTACTTAAATCCATAATAATTCGTTTTTTAATGGTTTGTGGAACATCTTCATATTTGGGTATAAAAGCATCAATAGTTCCGTCATTGTTATAGGAAACATCATATAACGATGGAACATAAACACCCGATATACTTGAAAGTTTTCTGAGGATTTCTCTTCTGGAAAGCCCCTCATCTCTGCATTTTCTATATACCTCAAAAACCTCACTATAGATTTCTTCGCCTTCGCCCAAAGTGAAGAAATCAAAGAAGTCTGCAATAGGTTCAGGATTGTACGAACATGGACCACCTCCAACTACAAATGGATCATCTTCGCCTCTATCTGCTGATAGAATCGGTATCTGGCTTAAATCGATAATTTGTAAAACATTAGTATAGCACATTTCATACTGCAAGGTTATACCCAGAAAATTAAAATCTTTTATAGGATCCTGCGTCTCAAGTGCAAATAGTGGTATGTTCTTTTCTCTCATAATCTTATCTAAATCAACCCATGGAGAATAAACTCGTTCACAATAAACACCCTGCATTTGATTGAACATGTCATATAAAATTTGGATTCCTAAATGGGACATTCCAATTTCATACACATCCGGAAAGCACATACAAAAACGTATGTCAATTTCATCTAAATTCTTAACAGTCATATTAACTTCTTGACCAATATAACGTGCAGGCTTGTCTACACTTAAAAGTATTTCATCTGGTAAAGCTTGTTTTCTCACAGTAATCTCCTTTAGTCTACATTATTCAAATTTTGAAATTAGCATTTAACTATTTTTTCAAGTCAACTGTATCTGGTTAGTTAACTATATTTACGTATTTTACAATACTACTTAAATATCAAAATATTTATCACTTGCTGATTTTGCATTGGCCAATCCTAGAAATATAAACACCAAAGGATTAACTATTGGCTGCATAATGATGAAAAAGCTTTGCATACAATATGCAATTATTGCTATAGAAAAACATAGTTTTAAGCTATTTTTTCTTTTAAAGTTCTTCACAACAGTTAACACAATTGCTACAATGTAGGAAGCGAGCCCTAGTATACCAATATTAATGAGTATTTCCAAGTATTCATTATGTGAGTTTGTGAAATAATATCCTAAATCGTATTTCATTATATCTCCATAGTTAAGCAGGAGTTCAATACCACAAGTCCCTGGGCCGTATCCAAATATTTTTTGAAGTAGATTTCCATCTTTAAAAATATTGATACTCCATTTCCAAACATATCCCCTATCAGTTCCCCAACTATCAGAAAACTTTAAGTAAACATCCAATTTACCTAAGGAGGCATTGTGATCTATTATGTTTAGGTATATTACTATAAATACCGCAGAAACAATAAACACCCCTAAGAGAATTCTTATTACTCTTCTTGTGATTTTAATTGCATTTTCATTAAAATTTATCTTATGAAGAATAAAAATCAGTAGAACAAATACTAATATTAGAATCTTAGTTATCGAACCATAACACATAATCCGTGTAATGTCAGACAATGGTCTTGCCTGAGATTTGAAGGTAGAATGGATAATAAAAAATATCGATGTTGATATAAGATATAGAAGACATAAATATAAATATCTAATTAATCTTTCCTTATACCTAGTAGCTATAAACAGAATCAATATAAAGGCTGTAAAATAACCAATATATCCACTATCACTATTAGCTGTAAAAAGTCCAATAAACCCAAATGTGGACAGTATATAGCAAAAAATTCTATTGCCCTGTTTTTTTGATAATACAGCGCCCACCATAAATACAGGTGAAACAAGACATAAGTATGATGAGTAAACATTAGTGTTACCTAGTAAACTTAAGTAGTTAATTGTATCTGTGGAGGTAAGTTTGGCAATAAATCCAAATAAATCAAATCCCATAAATTGTACTGTTGAGAATAGAATCATAATAATGTACGATGAGCCTAACGCGTAAAATATACCCTTGCTTATGGAGCAACCACCACGTATGGCAAAATAAATCATTACTAATGCTACATTATAAATCAACCCCATATTTTTGCTACAACTTCCAGTAAATGTCTCTATTTTGTAATCTGATAAAAGTACAGAGACAAAATTTGCAAGTAAAAAAAGTAGCATTGCATAATCCACTAAACTAAAATTAAGCCATGCTTTTTTTATAGATGGCTTAAAGGATTTATTAACTTCTATATTTTTAAAAGCCAATTTCATAATATATGCATAATATATAGTTATAGCAAAAAGCATAAATGTTATATACTTTGTATTGGAAATATTAGAATATAATCTAGTAAAAATCAATGGATATAACAATAACATTAGTATCAATAATATTTCCACTGGATTATATTTTGATTTATTTTTCATCTCTCACCTATAAGCATAATTCCTAATATAATGATTTGATAGTTTCAATACTACTATGATTTAAAAAAACCATAACAAGCACAATCATTACAATGAATAATACTGTAATGATTGTGCCACAAATTAATTTTGTCTTTTTAACTTGCTTGCTATTTCTTCTCATATTTATTCCTACTGTTCGTTTTTATAAATATTGCGATAAAAACAACTTCTATTATTTGTATGACAAGCTGCTCCTACCTGCGTTATCTTTGCAAGAAGTGTATCCTTGTCACAATCCACTTCCAAGGATTGTAGATATTGAAAGTGCCCAGATGTTAGACCCTTTATCCACTGCTCGTTTCTACTACGACTAAAATAGGTCATTTTACCCGTAGATAAGGTAGTATTATATGCCTCTTCATCCATATATGCCATCATTAAAACTTCATTACTCTCCGCATCCTGTACGATTACAGGAATTAATCCATTTACATCAAGTTTAAAATCAGAAAAAGTCACTTCTATCTTTGTATCAGTATCTGTAATTTTTAAATTCTCCATTTTATCTCCTATAAGGCGCCTTTTGTTGATAAAACATCTATAATACGCTCATCCTCTATAGTTGTTGCATCTAATGCTTTGGCAAATGATTTAAATGCACATTCAATTATATGATGATCATTCTCACCAGAAAACATTTTAAAATGTAAGTTCATGCCCGCACTATAAGAAACAGCATAAAAGAATTCTTTTACCATAGAAGTATTAAAATATCCAACTGTTTCATCCTTAAAATTCAAGTTTGAAACGTAATATGGTCTTGATGACAAATCAAGTGCACATAAAACTAATGCTTCATCCATAGGAAGTATGCAACTGCCATAGCGTTTAATTGACTTTTTGTCACCAATAGCCTTTTTAATAGCTTCTCCAAGTACAATACCTGTATCCTCAATCAAATGATGACAATCAACATATAAATCTCCTTTTGCCTTTATTTCAAGGTCAAAAAGTCCATGTCTTGCAAAACTATTCAACATATGGTCAAAAAATCCGATACCAGTATCAATATCAGCCTTACCACTGCCGTCAATATTAAATTTTATTTCTATTTGGGTTTCGTTTGTTTGTCTACTAACAAGTGCTTTTCTGTCCATATTGAATTCTCCTTATATGATGGAACTATTTTTCAAATCTAACTTTTATAGAGTTTGCATGAGCTGTAAGTTGCTCAGATTCGGAAAATTTAATTATTTCCTTGTGAATTGGCTCTAATGCTTCTCTTGAATATGAAATGATACTTGATTTCTTGATAAAATCATCAACACTAAGTGGAGAGAAAAACTTTGCTGTACCATTTGTTGGTAAAACGTGGTTTGGACCTGCAAAATAATCTCCAAGTGGTTCTGAACTATATTCACCAAGGAATATTGCTCCTGCATTTTTGATTCTTGTCATTGTATCAAATGGATTTTTAGTTACTATTTCTAAATGTTCTGATGCAATATCATTAGCAACATCTATTGCCTCATCCATTGAATCAACAACTAAAATGTATCCATAATTCTCTAGAGATTTCTCCATAATAGCTCTTCTAGGTAATTCATTCACAAATTTATCTACTTCTGTTGCAACTTCTTTGGCAAGTTGTTCACTTGTAGTAACTAAAATAGCTGATGCAAGTTCATCATGTTCAGCTTGCGATAAGAGATCTGCCGCAATAAATCTTGGAGTAGCCGTCTCGTCAGCAAGTACAAGAATCTCCGAAGGACCAGCAATTGAGTCTATACTTACAAATCCAAATACCTGCTTCTTAGCAAGAGCAACAAAAATATTACCAGGACCCACAATTTTATCAACTTTCTCAATACTATCTGTTCCAAAAGCCATAGCTGCCACTGCTTGAGCACCGCCGGCCTTATATATTTTATCAATACCTGCAATATGAGCAGCAACAAGAGTTCCTGGATTTACTTTACCCTCTTTTGAAGGAGGCGTAGTCATTATTAGTTCTTCTACACCAGCAACTTTTGCAGGAATAATATTCATTAAGACTGATGATGGATATGCAGCTTTTCCACCTGGTACGTAAATACCTACTCTGCTAAGAGCTGTCACTTTTTGTCCAAGTAGTGAGCCATCTGGTTTAGAATCAAACCAACTATACTGTCTTTGCTTTTCGTGATATTCTCTTATATTCAGGGCAGCCTTTTTAATAATCTCAACTAATTCAGGTTCAACTAATGAATATGCCTCATCAATTTCTTCTTTAGTCACTAAAAAGCTATCCGATGTAATAATAGTACCGTCAAACTTGCTTGTATATTCAAATACAGCCTCGTCACCTCTAGCGCGAACATCATTTACAATGTTTGCAACTACATCAGCATAGCTGTCATAGTTATTAGGACTTCTCTTCAATAGGTCATTAAGTATATTTTTCTTTGACTCTTCAGTTAACTTTATTATCCTCATGATTACCTCCTATAAGACATTTTTAAGTTCTTTTATAAGTTTCATAATACGTTCATTTTCCATCTTCATACTAACCTGGTTTACTACCATTCTTGCTGATAATGGACATATTTCTTCAAGAACATCAAGACCATTTTCACGAAGAGTAGCACCTGTCTCTACTATATCCACAATAACCTCTGATAAACCAACAATTGGTGCAAGTTCAACAGAACCATTTAATTTTATTATTTCAACAGTTTGATGTTTTTTATTATAAAAATAATCTTTCGCAATGTTTGGATATTTACTAGCAACTCTAATCATCTCGTGGTGTTTAAGTAGCTCTGCTGCATCATCTGGCCCACAAACACACATTCTACATTTTCCAATTCCTAAATCCACAACTTCAAGAATATTGCGACCCTCTTCTAATATTGTATCTTTACCCACGATACCTACGTCTGCAGCACCGTATTCCACATATGTAGGTACATCTCCTGCTTTTGCCAGGAAAAACTTAAGTTTAAGTTCTTCATTAACAAAAATAAGTTTTCGTGTATTTTTATCCTTCATTTCTTCACATGTTATACCAAATTTTTCAAATATTTCTAAAGTTTGTTTTGCCAATCTTCCCTTTGCTAGGGCAAATGTTAAATATCTCATAGTTTCTCCTATCTTAATTCAATTTGTGTAGTTTCGTTGTCATTAATATAGTAAATCCTTGAGGCAAAATTATTTTTAGCAAAATTTTCATATTCCTCAATAGTAAATTTAGAACTTCTACGTATTAATTCCACATTAATATCTGACGCTCTAAGCTTGCCACCAAGTTCAATTGCTTCTTTGCACAGGGAATTTTCGTATAGAATTATTTGCTTATATGTAGTTTTTTGGAATTGAATTTTCTGTCTAGTCATTGCCACAAGCAAATTGTCTAAATTAATACAAAAACCTATAGCTGGAGCATCTTTTCCGAATTGTGACAATAGATTATCATATCTACCGCCATTGGCAATAGCATCACCTGTACCATATGTGTATGCACCAAAGACAATACCTGTATAATAACTATAATTACTTATAAAGCCTAAATCAAATGAAACATATTTCTCATATCCATAGATTGTAAGCAAATTATAAACCTTTTCCATACGGTCAAGTGCAGTGTTAATCTTATCATTTGAAATAAGATTCTTTGCACTTCTAATAACATCTGCAGAACCCACAAGTTCTGGGAGCATTGTGAAAACCTTTCTAACATTTTCGGGAACACCACACTCCGAAATAAGTTCTTCAACACCAAAATAGTTTTTGTTAGATAACAAGATTTTTAATTCTTCAATTTTGTCTTCTTGGAGATTTGCAGCTTCTACGAGACCCTTAAAGTAATCAGCATGCCCCACTTCAATTTGAAAATCTACTAATCCACTTTTTAAAAGAGAATCAATAGTAATAGCTATGATTTCTGCATCGGCATCTGACGTATTGTCTCCTATAAGTTCTGAACCAATATGAGTAACTTCCTTTAATTTGCCTTGATGTTCAGCATTGTTTATAAATGTATTACCATTATAACAAAATCTTAGGGGCATTTGTTCATCCATATAATATTTTGAGGCTGCTCTTGCTATGGAAGGTGTCATATCAGGTCTAAGTACCAATGTATTTCCTTCCCTATCAAAGAATTTGTATAAATCCTTTGAAGGTACACTACCTTTTTCTTTATTAAAAATATCAAAAAATTCAAATGTTGGTGTTTGAATATCACTATATCCATAAGATTTTAATGTTCTATGGATTACACCCTGAAGATATAATTTATTTTCGCATTCATTATTGTAAATATCTCTTACACCCTCTGGTGTATGTAGTAACTTCTTTTCCATTTTTGATTTTCCTCACTTTACTTTAGCAATGTGTTACTAGATTAGCAATCTATTAAGCCATAAAAGTATACTAAATAAAATTAGTATTGTCAATAAAATCCTAATTCACTCTATTTTATTGATTGTTATATGCTCTATATACAAAATCAGGATCTCATTTGTAAATCTAAATTAATAGTTTCAAGAAAGTGTACAGGTACACCCGCCTTGGTGTTCACCTTAAATGTCTTATCAATTTCATCGTATCTAAAACTTTTTCGACCACCACTAATACTTCTATTATAAAAACTAAGTATATCACGAAAAGGTACATAATACATCTCGTTTTTATGAGTGTAATATAGAAGAATAAATGAGATTCCTTGTTGGATTTCAAATTCTTTCATAAACTCAACTTGGTGCTCATGTATATTTGCTATTGGAAATGTATCAGTATTACATTCTTTAGCATCAAAACAAACAGGAATACCCTGAACAACACCTATGTAATCAACTGTACTTTTGGCATCAAAGTATGCCAGCGTTATCTGTCTTGTGGATGAATCTATTTTAATTGGTTTAATCGGTGTAGGTATCTTTTGAAATAGTGCTATTCCATTTTCCTTGTACTTATCAATGGATAAATTTACCATATCTTCAAGGGTAGATCCTCTAAGTCCTCTCGAATTCCAAGTTGACATTTCATTTACCTCTTCTCACTTTTTAATAAGTAATAATCAATGGTTTTACATTCTTAATTATCTTTAATTGGCCAATCATCCGGTATTCTTGCCTTAAATGAAGCATTTGAAAGATGTTTGAATTCATCACCCATTTCTGGAAAAATAATTTCATAGGAATGTAACATCTGATTATTAATATGATATTTTTTCTTTAAAAGTTCATTGCGTGAGGAATTACCATACTTTCTATCGCCGACTAGAGGATGTCCAATACTAGCTAAATGGGCGCGTATTTGATGGGTTTTTCCTGTAATAAGTTTAACTCTAAGCAAAGTTAGATCATCTAAATATTTTATAGGCTCATACGATGTTTGAATAAAATCACCGACGCCATTATTTGAAATCGTAACCTTATTAGTTTTTTCATCTTTTAAGAGATATCCATCAATAGTTTGACTAGATTGAACCCTTCCGTTAACTATGGCCAAATAATATTTTGAAATGCTTCTATCTTTAAATATAGAAGATAAAATTTGTAATCCACATAATGATTTTCCAGCGCATATAAGACCGCTAGTATTTCTATCTAATCTATTAGTAACAGAAGGCCTAAATGTTTGCAGTTCCTCCTGTGTAATACACCCTTTATTTAACATATATTCTATAAGTATTTCGTTTATAGAAATATCATGGATATCAGCTTTTTGGGAAAGTACACCTACTGGCTTATTTATAAGGATAATATCTTCATCTTCATAAATAACATCTAAGGAATATCCCGTCCTTATATTCTGTTTTACAGGTATACTTGTGAATTTTTCAAAGGTTTCATCTGCAAAATACATTTTAACACTATCGCCAATTGCAATTTTTTCATTTCCAGTGGCTTTCTTGTCGTTTAACACTATATTTTTCTTTCTAAGCATTTTATAAACAAAGCTATTGTTAGCCCTATCTAAATACTTAAGCAAGAACTTATCTAAACGTTGACCACTTTCATTTTTTTTGATAATTACTTCTCTCATTTTATTAAACAGAATATGCACAAAGCTGTTTAGCTATACGCTCATCCATCGACTCCATTTTTTCATTTTTATTTAAAGCTTTTATTCGACTCAAAAACTTCTGGCTATCTGTGTATATCGTTATATTTGAAATATTACACTTTTGATTTAATATTTCTTTTATATATTTTTCGGCATATGAAGTATCAATTTTCTTATGATTACTGTACAAAACCACGTTTCCATTTAAAATAAACGCAAATGTAATATAACTTGTTTTAATTTCCGAAGTAATTACATGATCACAGGATAAAATTGCATTTTTATCTTGTGAAAGTTCCACACAAGTATCATAAATCTCTTTATTTCCTGAATGATACGGAAAGATGATAATATATCCAATAATCATCTTTGCAGCTGGAAGAGCTGCTACAGCGGCAATTACTGAAAAAAGTGACTTATTGCTGTGATAAATTATTATTCCTGTGAAAAAGAAAACAAATACCGAAACCAAACTCACAATAGAATAAATCATATATTTATTCTTGCGTTCATCCAAATAGCCATATTCACCTTTTTCATGTTTAATGTATATCATATATTCACCTTTTTCTCGTATTTTATATTTCTTTAAATTTGGGAAATTAATATCTTACAAATTATTAAATAAAAAATCTTTCACCACAGCAAAGAATTCTCTTGCGTAGTTTGTTGGTATCAAATACCACACTGATTTTGCTCGATTGCCATATACATTTTCGTAACCGAGGTTTTTAGCCAATGCTACCGCTCTAAAACAATGAAAATCGCTTGTTGTTATAAGTACTTTACTTTTAGCATCAATCAATTTTAATGTATATTCAAGATTTTCCACTGTATTTGTTGATTTATCTTCCATTAATATTCTATTTTCGTCTATTCCCATCGAGATAAGATCAGTCTTCATAGCATATGCTTCTGAAACATCTTCATCTGCACCTTTACCTCCACTTACAATGACTTTTGTATTATCGTGGATAGATAAATATTCAAATGCCGCTTCGATCCGATATTGTAAAATTAATGAGGGTCTACTGCCATTAACTTTAGCACCAAGAATAATCACATAATCTGCTTCAACATCTTTTGGATAAGTGTTACCATGGATTATCAATGCCTCAATAAGTATAAATATAAAACATCCAATCAAAACAATAATTTCTATTCCATATTTTAACCATTTGGGTAAACTTAACAATGATTCATATGCATACTTAAATACAAAAAATATACTTAAAGATATAACTGTAAGGATTAACCAAAAATAATTAAAAACTGTAAAAATATCCAGTTTTACAGATAAAAAAATAAAATATAAAAGAGAAAAAATTGCTATAAAGAGGAATATATATTGTATTCCATTTACTATTTTCTTCATCTTATTCTCCAAAATATTCGGCTATATTAGGATACTTTTCTTTACTCTCTAATCTTATGTAACTATATCTGTTATCGAATAATTTTCGTGTATCAATAGCTGAGGCCAATTCAAAGAAAGTCTTTTCGATACGTGAATATGCACCCGAACTAAGTAGTTCCCCGATATCATCATTCTTTTCGAAAAAGATAGTCATGAATTTTTCACCAGCATTTCGAATAGTATTTCCTTTACAGTAGATTTCCAAATTCATATCTTCTAGTGCCTTACAATAATCATCAAAAATCTTATCTCTTATATCTCTTAAATACTGAATATCCTCTTCAATATATTTGAAATCAACTATTTCAACACAATTAAAACGTACCATTATCTTAGGTTGCTTACCCTGTTTTAACATTTCTTCTATTTCTTCAATAGGCATGGCCATTGTTTGTGTTCCCATATTATTAACTTTAATCATATCTGCAATATTTACGCATAACAGTCTTGCCCCTTCGTTAATAATACATCTATAAATTCCTAACTGAAAGGCTATTTGAAAAACATTTAAAAATTCCATTTGATCCTTTGGCAAATAACCAATAGGTGGGGTACCATCTTCTAAATAGTAATTATAATGCTTACACCATTGTGCAGCCAATTCGTAGTCTGTAAATAGATATATCGCTGGAAACTTCTCTTTTGTAAGCCCTAGCGGAATACTAAGTCCCCGTGTTTTATCAAGATAGTCCTTACTTAAAATGATATATAAACCATCTAGATTATATAAAAATTGAACCATTTCAATATATAATTCATAAAAGGCCTTACTCTTTGGCTCCTTAATTGCTAAAACAACTGCCATATCACTAAATTTTTCCCTGTTTTTTTTCTCTTCGTTCATATTGTCCATCCTTTAAAATATTTTATATTCAATCCATAAACCTTAGTGTTAATGAGTGTGGTACCACTTTTCCAATAATTCTTAGTGTTTTCATAGGTATTGAATATACAGATACTGGACGTTTTGTAATTGAATCCTTTATAGCCTTATCAACCACTTTTGAGGCATCTGACATAAACAATTCCTTGTAGAAAGGTATATCTGTTTCGTTTTCTAATGCAATATTAAAGAAATTGGTATCAGCAGGTCCTGGACATACTGCTGTACAATAAATATCCAAATCCTTAACTTCGATGTTAAGTGCCCTTGTGAAACTAAGTACATATGATTTAGATGCCGCATACACAGCAAAATTCTTCTGAGGTAAAAACGCAGCAGACGACGCAACATTAATGATTCTACTATTGTAACACATAAAAGGAATTACCTCTTTTGTAAGCAATGTAAGTGCCTTACAGTTTAAATCAATCATTCCGCTTACAGCATTAACATTACTTGCTAAAAAATCACCATATATTCCGAAACCTGCACAGTTGATGAGCATTTTTACTTGCACATAAGATTGGTATAATTCATCCACAATTTCTTTTATTGTACTTTCATCTGTAAGATCATAAGGGAGTATCTTAACTGTCTTTTTAACTGTTTTTGCTACTTCCTTAAGTTTCTCTTCCCTTCTTGCAACTAACCAATATTCATCAATACATTCAAATGTATCAGAGAGTTTTGAAGCGAATAAACTACCAAAACCAGATGATGCACCCGTAATTAAAGCGATTTTTTTCATATTATATTCCTTTCTTTTTATGGACATTTCTAATGGATTTCTTACCTGTTTTTTGTTTTTTGGCCGTGGCTTTTCCAGTTGTATATTTTCCAGCGGTAGCCTTTCCTACTGTGTTTTTTTCAGATGTAATCTTCCCTGCTGTATATTTTTTTGCAGGACCTTTTTGAGTGGCAGCCTTTTTCGTAGTAGTTTTATAGGATTTGTAATTTTTTTCGTAAGACATCTTACGAGGTCTTATGAGACATTTTTTATCAAAACCAATTAAATCATCCCTTCCAGCAAGTTTTAATGCTTCCAGGACCAAATCATAGTTCTTTGGATTTCTATATTGAATTAATGCTCTTTGCATTGCTTTCTCATGAGGATTAATAGGAACATAAACAGCTTCCATAGTTCGCGGATCCAGCCCTGTGTAATACATACATGTAGAAATAGTAGACGGCGTTGGATAAAAATCCTGTACCTGCTCTGGCATATATCCTAAATCCCTTAGATATTCCGCCAATGCAACTGCATCCTTCATGGTTGAACCCGGATGCGAGGACATAAGATAGGGAACTACGAACTGATTTAATCCCATTTCCTCATTTAGTTTCTTGTATTTCTTTATGAATTTTTCGTATACACTGTTTGCCGGTTTACCCATCTTAGATAAAACGTTATCTGAAATATGCTCAGGAGCAACTTTAAGTTGTCCACTTATATGATGTTTAACCATTTCTCTAAAAAATGTATCATCATTATCATAAACTAAGTAATCAAATCGAATTCCACTACGAATAAATACTTTTTTTACATTTGGAAGTTCTCTTAACTTTCGTAGTAGTTCTAAATAGTCCTTATGGTCTAAATTTAGATTTTTACATCCCTTAGGGAATAAACACTGTTTATTTTTGCACACTCCATGCTTAAGTTGCTTATCACAAGAAGTATGTCTAAAGTTTGCAGTTGGTCCTCCTACATCATGTATATATCCTTTGAAATCCTTGTCCCATACAATTTTTTTGGCCTCTTCAATAATAGACTCATGACTTCGTGTTTGAATAATTCGTCCCTGATGAAAAGTTAATGCACAAAAACTACATCCACCAAAACATCCCCTATTACTAACCAAACTAAATTTCACTTCTGTAATAGCAGGGACCCCACCTAATTCCTCATAAGAGGGATGGTAGGTTCTTTGATAGTTTAATGAATATACATAATCCATCTCGGATTGTGATAGAGGCTTTTGGGGGTTGTTTTGAACAACATATACGCTGTTAGGATATTCTTCAACTAACCTTTTTGATGTAAATGGATCGGTATTTTGGTATTGGATATAAAAACTCTTAGCGTATTCCTTTTTATCAGCCTTTATATCACCAAATTTTGGTAATACATGGTAATCATATACACTCTCAAGGGATTTTGTCTTGTAGACGCTTCCATCAACAAATGTAATATCATTTATATCCAAACCCGAATCCAATGCTTCTGCTACCTCAACAATAGAGCGTTCGCCCATACCATACAATAAAATGTTTGCACCTGAATCAAGGAGAAGAGATCTCTTAACTTTGTTTGACCAATAATCATAATGTCCAAGTCTTCTAAGTGAAGCCTCAATACCACCTATAATAATCGGTTTTTTCTTATAAGTTTGTCTTATTAAGTTACAATAAACTGCTGTGGCATAATCAGGTCTTTTTCCCATAATTCCACCTGGTGTAAAAGCATCAGCACTTCTTTTCTTCTTGGATACAGAATAGTGATTCACCATAGAATCCATATTCCCTGCCATCACCAAAAAGCCAAGTCTTGGTTCTCCTAGCACAGAAATACTATCCTTATCCTTCCAATCGGGCTGGGATATTATACCTACACTAAAACCTTTATCATCTAAAATTCTACTAATGATAGCGTGACCAAACGATGGATGGTCTACATAAGCATCACCAATTACATATACAAAGTCTAATTGACTTATGCCACGCTCCTCCATATCTTCTCTTGATATGGGTAAAAAGCCATTATTCATAATAGTTTCCCTTCATGCTGGTGTATTTTTGCATAAATTCGTTGAAATCACTTATGTAATAATCAGCCAGTTTAATTTTTTCGTCTTTTACGTCACTTGAGTATTCATCATCCACTGCACAAGTCGTCATACCGGCATTAATTGCTGCCATAAGTCCTTGAGGAATATCCTCAAAAACAAAGCACTTTTTAGGTTCAACCTGTAGTAATTTGGCATTTTCTAAATATATATCAGGCTGTGGCTTGCCCGCTGTAATATCACATCCTGTAACAACGGCGTCAAATAAATCAGATATTTTTAAATATTCTAAACAAGCAGTTGTCAACTGTCTTGAATTGCTAGTTGCAATACCCAGAGGCTTTCCAAGATATTTTAAATAATTCAAAAATTCCATAACACCCGCTTTTAATTCTACCTTTTTAGTATAAAATTCAAGTGCCATAGTATTCCAATCCGCTTTAATCTTGTCTACTGTATCTGATATGTTAAAACGTTCTTTAAAATATATCGCCGTTTCTGTAAAGCTCATCCCTTCTATATCATTTTGAAGGTGATTTGGCATTGAAATATGAAACCTTTCAAGATAGTCTTCATCAATACCTTTCCACATCATCATTGAATCTATAAGTGTGCCATCCATATCAAAAATAACGGCATCAAATTGATTTATCATAATAATCTCCTAATTTATGATTTTCTTAATAGTTCAAGTTCCTCTGTAGTAAGAGGTCTATATTCTCCTGGTAAAAGATCCTTATCTAAGACAAGGTTTCCCATAGACATTCGTTTTAAATAAGTAACATTAAGTCCTACTGCATTAAACATCCGCTTTACTTGATGGAATTTTCCTTCATGGATTGTGATAAAAACTTCTGTAGGGATGCTCGTAAATTCAACAATGGCTGGTTTTGTAATCACACCATCCTCTATTTCAACACCACACTCTAATTTTTTAGCAGATTGCCGTGAAAGTTCGTAATCTAATCTACAGAAATACTTTTTATCCACATGTTTTTTAGGGCTTAAAAGATTGTGGGCTAGACCACCGTCATCTGTGATAATCAAAAGACCTTCTGTATCCTTATCCAACCTTCCTACTGGAAATATATCCTTGTGGGTACAATCTTTAATTAATTCAATTACTGTAGTAGAAACATTATCCTTTGTTGCTGAAACCACACCTTTTGGTTTATTTAACATAAAATATTCAAATTCATTGTAATGCATTATTTCTCCATTACAAGTTACGATATTATTTTCATCTATTTTAGTCTCTGATTTTTTTGTGATTTCTCCATCGACTGTAACTTTTCCGTTTTTTATTAATAATTTTACTTGACTGCGAGTACCCACTCCACAATGAGTTAAGTATTTATCTAATCGAGTTTTCATTATATTAGTTGATCCTCTATACCTTGCGCTCTGTATCCTTCAGCTAGTACATCTAATTCAGTAAGGAAATGCTCAAGTTCAATAATATCATCATGACTATACACACGATAAAATTCATCTTGGATTTTAATGATTTCTCTCTTGTTAGCAACCTTATAGAGATTTTGAATAAGATTAAGAATCTCTGTAATAATATTAGCCTTAATTCTAAATGAATTTTGGGAATCCATAATCTCATCCCTAATTCGACTCATCTCAGCATCTAAATTAATAATAGCTGCTGAAGCCGCTGACAAACGCTCTCTAATATGAGGTGGCATATTCCTACGGTACTTGTACTGTAGGGAATGTTCAATTGTTGCCCAGAAATTCATTGCTAACGTTCTAATTTGAATCTCTGCTTTAACAACATTGGGACCTTTCATGGTCTGAATTGTATATTCAATAACCATATGATAACTTCTATATCCGCTAGCCTTCATATTAGTTATATAGTCTTTTCTTTCAACCACTCTAATATCTGTACGTGAATTTATCAATTCTACAACTTTGTATATATCTTCTACAAATTGACAAATAATTCTAATACCTGCAATATCGTCAACTTTTTCGCACACCTCCTCAAGAAGTATACCTTTCTTTTGACACTTTTCTAAAATACTTGAAATTTTTTTAACTCTACCATCAACCATTTCGATTGGTGAATATTCACCAAGAGTTCTATATTCTTTAATAATATTGTTAAACTTCAAGGTGAGTTCATCTACTGCCATCTCATAAGGATGTAAAATCTCTCTCCATAACTTTATATCCATTTCATCACTCCATATTCAAGTTCATCTTGTGAACTATTAATTTACTCTTCACCATATAGGTAAGAGTTTTCTATTTCTTTTACTTTTTTAAGATAAACTCCTTCAAAATTATACCATATAGAACCTAAAAATCATACCTTAAAATGTTATTTTCATACTTTTTGAGTATATAAAAAGGATTAACTACAACATATCTATATAAATGTGCATAGTAATAGTACACCCCTTCCATTTTCACAAAAAATATAAGTCAAGCAGGAAACCTACTTGACTTATTATTCACATATTAGTGAAGATTTCTCTACACATATGTATATTCATATAATTGTTAAATATAACTACAAGGTAAATAATTAAAGCCAAGGGCTTACTGCCAGAATAGCTCCAAAATATCACCATGCTTTATACTAGAGGCAAAGCCTGCATCTTCTCCATTGATGCGAACTATTAAAATATCTCCGCCTACAACTTTTGTATCAAACGGATAAACATCCAAAATATCTACAAATGTGTAGGAGGCTTTTCCTGATAAATTAACCACAGTTTGGTTTATTGTAACTGAAATGGTTATATTACTTACTTCGTTTACAAGTGTAGCTTTTTTTGCGGTTTTTTTCTTACCACCGTTATCAGATTCTGTCTCGACTACACTTCCATCTAAAACATTATCATTAAATTCATCATCTTTATCATCGTCGTAATTTCCACCGACGAGCATATCAAAATCATCATCTTTTTTGAGATAATCAGTATCTTTAATTTCAACTTTAAAGTTAGCATATACAGGTTCATCAAATGTTGATAAATGACCATTAACATATATATCTTTTCCAGTACTGTCAATGTCCATAAATTGCATGATTTGATTAACTGTATAATAATCTAATATACTTATAACGTCGCCTTCTTTGATTTCATATGAGGAAACAACAAATTCTCCATTGACATTGGCAACTCTAGGACATTCAATATTTACACCATTAACTTCAAAAAAAATGGATTCTTTAAATTCAGTTAACTGCATAATCTTTAAGATAGCTGGATTGCCTACAGTGGATGGGATAATACTAATTCTATCATTTTTTGATATCTTGGAATTAATATTTGCCTCTTTGCCATTTATTGTAATGACTGCCGCCTCTCCCACTGAACCTCGAACCATTCTCACTTTTTCATTAAGCGTATAGGTAAGTTCCTTTCCTCTTTTTGGGAATAGATCTTCATTTGGAAATCCGATTTGCATAGCAGCATCTACAACTGTAAGTCTATCATTATCATATAGTTTGATTCTTGTATCATTTATGTTTACAAATATAAAGTTATTCTTTTGGTTATAGAAATTAATACAAATACCAATAGGTGTAACAAGTAATGGATCCTTCTTTACTCCTTCTACAATGAAGTTTACATCTCTTAGAACCTCCGCACCTCTAAGTGCCACACGCTCTTCTGGGAGAGACAGAAATTTTGCTAAACTACTTGTAAATCCAAAGGCTTTGCCGCCACCACCTACAATAAAAACAGCATTGACACTTTTTCCACCATTAAGTTCAATAATCTTGTCAGCAATTTCTTGCGTCATAGTCTCTACTGTATCTTTATACATTTCCTTTATATCTGCAGGGGTAAGCTTGTGGGATAATCCCATAATATCCTTAAAGGAACATCCCTTATTCTTCATTGAACTTAGCTTTATCTTCTCGGCTGTCTTAAAATCCACTAAACACTTGTGTAAAATCACCTCTGTAATCTCATCACCAGCATGAGGAATCATGCCATAGGCTACAATACTTCCATCCTTTGTAATACATATATCACTTGTACCAGCACCAACATCTACTAGGGCAATATTAAGTAATCTGAACTGTTCTGGGATGGCAATATTTATAGTAGCTATGGGCTCTAATGTAAGATTTGCAACCTTTAAATCAGCAATAGAAACTGCTGAATATAACCCTTCAACAACCTCCTGGGGCAAGAATGTTGCCAAGACATCTGCACTGATTTTTTTCGCCTTATGTCCCTCTAGATTGTTAATCACATAGCCATTCATATAATATTTGACAACTGAATATCCAACACAGTAGAATTCTATATCTGGATACTGTTCTCTGATAATATCATATGCCTTTTCTATACCTAATAAATCTAATGAATAAATATCTTCGCTAGTTATGGCTGATTCATCAGTTCTCTCAGTCTCGACGCTTACGGTTACAGTCTTAAGAACTCTACCAGCCGCTGCTATACATACTTCTTTTAAAGGTCGTCCTATTTGATTTTCTAATTCACGCTTGACAAAGTCAATAGATTCACCAACTTTTTGTATATCGTGGATCTGACCATCTAACATTGCTCGTGTATCATGTTCTTTAACATAATGGGCTATTACGTTAAATTTATTTTTTTCCATATACCCAACCGAGCCCACAAGGCTTCTCGTTCCTATATCAAGTCCAAAAACCATATGCTCAGGGTACTTTTTATTATCAAGCATAATATTTCTTCCTTCCGCTAAAATTCTACATTTATTTTATATCAAAATTAGCTAAAAATCCAGTTACATAAGCAATCTTTTAATTTGTTCTTCTAAATGTAACACATCACTATTGTTATCTATTGTAAAATCTGTATACTCTTTAAATTCTTCTTCTGATAACTGATTATTCATTATCTCAATAATTTTCTCATCACTATATCCTCTGCTAGCCTTTAGACGATTTTTCCTTATGTTTTCAGATGCAAATATATACCAATATTCGCTACAAATATCTCGATAACCTGCCTCTATAAGCAATGCAGCTTCCACAACAATTATTTCGGTTTTTTTTGAGATTTGATCATCAACAAAGTTTTTTATATATTCCTTTACTGCTGGATGAATAATAGCATTTAATTTTTGAAGTAATTCTTCGTTTACAAATACAATTTCACCAAGTTTCTTTCTGTCGATTTCTCCTAATTCATCTAGTATTTTGTTTCCAAAAAGTTTTACAATAGATTCGAATGCATCGTTTCCGGATTTCATAACCAAATGACCTACTATATCAGCTTGTATAACTGAAGCATTATATTTTTCTTCTAATATTGATAAAACCGTGGATTTTCCACATCCTACACCACCAGTGATTCCAATAATTTTACTCATATTTCCTCCAGTTTTAATGAGCTTCCAGCCAATTTTTACCACATTCTACGCCAATCTCCAGATTTACCTTTAGATCGGCAGCCCTTGACATTTCGTTCACTAATATTTCTTTTATAATATCTTCCTCACCTGCAAAAGTCTCAACTAAAAGTTCATCATGAACCTGCAGTACAATTCTAGAGTGAAGCTCTTTTTTTCGTATTGCCCTTTCAACATTAATCATAGCAATTTTCATTATATCTGCAGCAGTACCTTGTATTGGAGAATTCATAGCAATTCTTTCACCAAAGGATCTTTGCATAAAATTACTTGATTTCAGTTCAGGAATAGGTCTGATTCTGTTAAATAATGTTGTTACATAACCTTTTTCCTTTGCCGAATCTACACAATTATCAAGGTATCTTTTTACACCTGGATATGTTGCAAAATATTGCTCGATGTATTCCGAGGCTTCTTTTCTTGAGACCTTTAAATCCTGACTTAGTCCAAAAGAGCTTATACCATATACAATACCAAAGTTTACAGCTTTCGCCTTACCTCTAAGTTCTTTCGTCACTTCATCTTCTGGTACGCCAAAAACCTTCGCCGCCGTGATAAGATGAATATCTTTTGCAGACTTATAGGCTTCTATTAATGATTCGTCTTCTGACATATGTGCCAATATTCTAAGTTCTATTTGTGAATAGTCTGCATCTATAAAAGAATATCCTTCTTCCGGTACAAAAACTTTCCTTATTTGACGTCCAAGTTCCATCCTGATAGGAATATTTTGTAAGTTGGGATCTGTACTTGAAATTCTTCCTGTCGCCGTAATAGTTTGATTGAATTTTCCATGTATCCTGCCATCTTCGCCTATAAAGTTAACTAAACCATCTGCATAGGTGGATTTAAGTTTTGTTAATTGCCTATAATATAATATTTTTTGGACTACTGGGTATTCATCTGATAATTTTTCTAATACATCTGCTGCTGTTGAATATCCTGATTTCGTTTTCTTTGAACCAGGTAATTGCATCTTCTCAAACAGAACTTCCCCTAACTGTTTAGGAGAGTTGATGTTGAATTCTTCCCCTGTTTCGGCATATATCTCCTGTTCGAGTCGATCGATACCTTCTTTTAATACCCCTGAATATTCTTTAAGAAGACTACCATCAACTTTCACTCCAACATTTTCCATATTATTAAGAGCATATACAAGCGGAAGTTCAATATCCTCATATAATGACCACATATTCAGTTCATTTAATCTATCTTTAAGATGAGCCGCTGTTTTGCATAATACATATGCCGCTGTATTTGTAGACATAATATATTTATGTCTATCTTCCTTCTTTAGTTCTTCTAATTTCTTATTGTCAGTTAAATTTTGCGGTATTTTTATACCTGAAATAACAGAATAATCTTCAAAAGTATATTCTGATTTTAGAGGATTGATCAAATATGAAATCAATTCCAAATCAAGTACTTTGGTTGATTCAAAATTAATTATTTTAAGTATGTTCTTAAGTCCACTTACAGCTATAATATGGGAATTTAGGAAGTTCTTTAAAAGTTCTAAACATTCACCCTCAACCGATAAAGGCTCTAGAATCGAATAAATTTTATTGCCATCAGAAAAAGCAATTGTAATATCATCTGTACCTTTCTTTGATGATTCTTCATCATCTTGTAAAAAAGATAAAACCATTTGACCTTCCCCATGGGAATTGGATTTATGCTTTGCTATATAAACGCCAATAATTTGTTGACTATCAAAGGACTCTAGAGTATTTTTAAGTGTATTAAAATCTTTTAATTCTATTGAAATTTCTTCTGAATCAAAAACTGTAACATTTGACTTTGTGTCTTTAAATTTTTTAAGAATGGATTTGAAACCTAGTTCACTTATTAAATCATAAGAATTGCTATTAAACATGTCATCAATGGTACCCTCTTCATATGATACCTCAAGAGGTACATCTATATTAATAGTTGCAAGTTTTTTTGACAATTGCGCTATCTCATATTCTTCTTTAAATGTAGCCGCCGCCTTCTTTGGCATAAGTTCATCCACATGTTCATAGGCATTTTCAATACTATGATATTTTGTAATAATCTTTGAAGCAGTCTTCTCACCAATTCCTCTTACCCCCGGAATATTATCTGAAGCATCACCCATAAGTGCTTTTAAATCAATAAATTCTAATGGAGTAACCTGATATTTTTCATACACATCATCAGCAAGATAATTTTCGATTTCTGTTCCAGTTTTCTTTGTCTTTGGAATCCTTATCATAATATTATTGGTTGCTAACTGAAGTAAATCCCTGTCTCCAGAAATAACCCTTACGATATTACCCGCAGACTCTGCTCTTTTTGCCAAAGTACCAAGAATATCATCCGCTTCATAGCCTGGCATCGTCACTACAGTAATGTTCATAGCCTTTAAGACTTCTTGAATAACAGGAACCTGTTCATGAAGTTCTGATGGCATTGGTTTCCTTGTTCCCTTATATTCTTCAAACATTTTATGTCTAAACGTCTTTTCTTTTACATCAAAGGCAACAATAAAATAATCTGGATTTTCTTCATCTAAAACTTTGAACATAATATTTAAAAATCCATAAATTGCATTTGTATGAAGCCCCGCAGCATTTGTTAAATCAGGCACTCCGTAAAACGCCCTGTTAAGTATACTATGCCCATCTATAAGCACCAATTTCTTTTTTGAATCCATATAAAACTCCTTCTATAAAAAAATATAAAATATAAAATACATAGCTGTAATAATTGCCGTGACGTTTCCAGTCCAAAATGCAAGAGAGAATAAAAACTTTTGCTTATATTCCTTGTAAATCATATCTTCTTTGCTTTTAATATCATTTTCCAGGCTAAGCTTTAAATTAAGATCTTGCATGCCCTTATTTTCCTGTTCAAAATCTCCATCAAATACTTTATGAATTAAATAGTAGATTTCTAACTCTTCTCTACACTGCGAACATGATTTGTAATGATTAATATATTCTTCTAAAATATCATCATCAATTGATCCATCATTGAAGCTTTTAATATTGCTATTAAATTCACTACAATTCATAGTGATCTCCTAACTCCTTTTTTAATCTTATAATTAATTCCTCGCACTCTATAGCAGGCGAGAATAAATATCCTTGATATTGTACACATCCAATTTCTTCTAACATTTGCATTTGTTTTTTATCTTCAACATATTCTGCAATGACACTAAATCCTAATGAATGAGATAATTCCACAATGGATTTTACTATATTAAAACTTCTAGGATTATTAATCATTCCAATAACCAATTTTCCATCCAATTTAACTACATCAAATTGATTGTTTTGAAGGTAAGTTATAGATGTATGTCCCATAGAAAAATCATCTATAGCTAATTTGTATCCAAGTTTTTTAATCTTTAAAAGGGTGTCAAAAATTTTATTATCTGTTAATAATGCTGTTTGTTCAGTAATCTCTAAGCATATACTCATTTCCTCTGCTTGATTTAAGCTACTATTCTTCTCTAGCAATTTCATATACTCTTTAGATTGTAATGTTTCCGTCGAAATATTAATAGATATTTTTCCACTAAATCCAGTTTGTTCTTTAATCATAATATAATCTGAAATCGACTTCTTAAACACATAGGATTCAAGTTCAGTCAACAATTTTGATTCTCTAGCTAACTGCACCACTAGTGGTGGATAAATCATTCCATATGCTGGATGATTCCATCTAATAAGTGCTTCCATACCTATACACTCTTTTTTATTATTGTATTGAGGCTGATAATATATACTAATGTCCTCTTTTAAAAGGGCATATCTTAAATCTGATGTTAAAAATCTTGCGATGCCACCAAGTTCGTCTGTCAGTTCCGTTAATGTAACTGGAGAGACAGTTTCCTCACTCTTTTTAATTATATTTATTAATTTCTTTAGGTGATGTAATGCCTTTGCATCTCTTCTTTTATCATATTGTAAAATAAAAGGTCTGTAAATTAACGCTCCCATAATAATGTTTACTACTTGTAATATACTGCCAGCGATGGAGCCAGTAGCAACATATCCACTAATAATAACTGGGGTCGTCCAATTCACATCTGAAATAACTAATGGAACAATTCCTGTTTTCATAGCTATAAAGGTTGTTAAAAAACAAGCAACTGGAGTAAGAATAAACGGTATCAACATTATAGGATTTAGAATAACTGGTAATCCAAATACCATTAATTCACTTACATTAAATACCATCGGAACCGCAGCTAATTTTGACAATCTGCGATTACTATATTTTTTACTAAATACTAAAATGGCAACTAATAGAGATATTGTACATCCACAACCACCCATTAAAATAAATACATCGAAAAATGGTTTTGTCAAAATTTCTGTAGGTTCAAGTCCATTTGCTACTAGTTGAATATTTGTATCTATTGCTGGAACAAAAAGCTCAGAAGCTACAGTTTCCAAAACATTGCTTCCGTGTATACCAAAAAACCATAAAATACTAGTGGCAATAACAAATAAGATACCTGATAGGAATGTCCTACCCAATGGGATAAATAATGCATTGGCAACTCTAACAAATAATTCAAAGAAACTATCCACATTGAATATATATGTAATCAACGTACTTACGATGGCAAATATTGATATTACGATAAAAACTGGAATTATATTATAAACAGCGTCATTAAAATCTATATCACTTCCATCACTATAACCTGTGAGTTTTCCCTTTGTAGCGTCTGTAATTAGCAATAAGAGCTTAGATGCTAAAATTGCAGCGACAATTGCAATAAACATCCCCTTCACTCCAAGGGCATCCCAACTAACATCTGTTCTTAATACACCACACAATATAAAAAAGCACATCAATGATACTAAAGGTGCCGTAAATAAGTTTCTTTTCTTTGAGTACTTTCTGGTATAACAGAAGCTAATAGTTATCGTCAGAAAGACTGAACCCATTCCAAAGGTAGCATTGTATATGAAATTAAGTAAATTATAAATATTTCCATCGAGAGCAGAATTAATAAAAACTTGATATTTATGGATTGGAAAACCTTGAAGAACAAGACACATAGAACCAATAAGAAGTATTGGAATAATCATAACAAGCCCACTTCTAATAGCCATTACAGAGGGTGAGTTTTCTATCTTTGTAAATATCTTTTTTGCAACTTCGTTCATTATTCACCTATAGAATAAAATTTAAGGGCATAAGTTCTCTCATGCCTTAAAATTTCACATCTTTCTTATGTTTTTATTATATCATTTAGTATCTTTATGTCAAGAAAATACAGTGTTATTCCAGCTTTTAATTCTGTTCTAATTCATTTATATGTATATAAATATTTTTTAATTTATAGTAAAAAAAAACCTTGTAAATCAAATATTTACAAGGATAGTGCCGGTAGTGGGACTTGAACCCACACGTGGTCACCCACAACAGATTTTGAGTCTGCCTCGTCTGCCATTCCGACATGCCGGCAACGAGTGTTATTTTATCATAACAATTTCTTTTTTGCAACTATTTCTTTTTGTGTCCATCTCCTGTTTTGAATAAACACAACCACAATAATCCTGTCGGTATAATTCAAACGCTTTGGAGAGTTCTACACTTCTTTTATATCCATTTTTTTTCTTAAAATCTGAAACAAGATACTTAACCCCATACTTTTGGGCTAATTCTAAACCTATATCATTTAGTGTATTTGAATTTTTCAATGGGCTAATAGAAAGTGTTGTAGTAAAGAAATCAAATTTATTTTCTTTTGCAAGTTTTGCCGTATATTCCAATCGTACATTAAAACATAATCGACATCTTTTACCACCCTCTGGTTCACCTTCCAATCCTTTGACATTATTATAAAAATCGTAAGGTGTATACTCGGTAGAAATAAACTTAACAGGATTCTTGAATTTCATCGAAGATATAAGTCTTTCCTGCTCAGAAATTCGATATAGATATTCTTCTTCGGGAAAAATATTTGGATTGTAATAAACAACCGTTATAGCAAAAAAATTCGATAAATATTCTAATACATAGCTACTGCAAGGAGCGCAGCAGCTATGTATTAATAACGTGGGTATAATATGATTTTCACTATTTCTTTGTATAATTAAATCCAATTCCTTTTGATAGTTAATTTTGTTCACTGGGATTTCTCCTAAAAATATTTTTTGTTCCCCCATAAATTGGCTGTTTTTAGATAAAGGTATTCTTCATAAGCCTTTTCTAGTATCTGTCTTTCATTGGGAAACTTCAATAAATGATAGGCTTCGCAATATTTATAATATCCCGAATCAAAAAAAAATTCTTCGCGTTGTGGCTTGCTGTAATAGCTATCTGCCATCATTAAATACCAATGGACTTGTTTATCTACAGTCTCATTACTAATAGTAAATGAATATCTACTACTATCTATAAATTTAATAATTGAGGCCTTTACACCACTTTCCTCTAAAACTTCTCTAAGAGCAGTATCCTTAAAATCTTCACCCTCTTCAACTGTACCCTTGGGTAAAACCCAGCCTTCATACTTATTCTTTAAATTTTTATAAAGGACTAGTATCTTACCACGAAAAATTACCACACCGCCACAGCAAGTTGCTTCTGACATTGCAATTCCTCCTGTCTGGTGCATTACGACTAATATAAGTATAATCCATTTTTCAGGAGTTATCAAGGGGTACAAAAGTATCAAAAATTAATATTTATTCACTGGCAGCAGTTCCAACCTTCGTCCAATATCCATCATATAGCGCATCTCCATCCTTACCAAGGTAATTATATACCTCACAACGTGAAAGTACACTTTCCCCAGGGAATGCTATTTGACTGTTTCTAATGTATTCATCTTCAATTAAGTCCCTAGCTGCAATGTTTGGTGTTGAATATGTTATTTCATTAAAATTCATTAAAGCAATATTAGGATCACACATAAAATTAATCCAAGCTAGCGCAGCCTCTTTATTCTCAGAGTTTTTAGGTATTACCCAACCATCAATCCATACATTAGACCCTTCATCTGGTACTACATATTCCAGATCAGGATTTTCCTCCTGCATGTATATAGCCTCACCCGAATAAATAACAGATAGTGCTGCTGTATTCTTTATCATTTTATCTCTAACTTGATCTATAACATATGCCTGTACTAACGGTTTCTGACTAATAAGAAGATTAGTAGCTTCCTTAAGTTGCATTTCATCCAGAGTATTAATTGAATAACCTAGGTACGATAATGCAACACAATATGCATCTCTAACACTAGCTTGCATAAGTATTGAACCTGAATACTTTTCATCAAATAAAATAGACCAGCTATTCACTTCTTCATCAATCATAGTTGTATTATAGCAAATACCTACTGTTCCCCAACAATATGGAACGCTATAACGATTACCCGGATCAAAACCTGTGGCACTTTCCATATACTCACTACCGATATTTTTTATATTTGGTATTGCATTATAATCTAGGGGAGCTAGTAAATCCGTATCTATCATTTTTTCTATCATATAATCTGACGGGCAAATAACATCATAATTTCTTGCACCATTAGCTATGATTGTGTACATCTCTTCATTAGTCTCAAATTCCTCATAATGAACTTTATATCCTGTTTCTTCCTCAAACAAAGCTATTACTTCTGGATCTATATATTCACCCCAGTTATATACGTAAACATCACCAATATAATTAGAATCATCTCTAAATGAAATATATCCCACAGCCGAAATGATTAATACAATACACATTCCCATAGCAAGAGTTGCATGACTTTTCTTTCCTTTTGCAAGTTTCTTACGACGCTTTTCTTCGTTTGGAGTACGATTAATAAGTAATAGCAATACAAAAACAGTCACAAAAAGTAATGTAGAAAGCGCATACATCTCTGGCTTTATACCTTTTCTTACTTCTGTATAAATTTTTGTAGATAGAGTATCAATACCTGATCCTCTAGTAAAATGTGTAATTATAAAATCATCTAAGGACATCGTAAATGACATTAAAAATCCTGACATTATACCTGGCATTATTTCAGGTAATGTAACTTTGAAAAAGGCCTGTGCCGAAGATGCACCAAGGTCTAAAGCTGCTTCATACATATTATTATCCATCTGCCTTACTTTAGGATAAATATTTAATAATGCATATGGTATGCAAAAGGTAACATGCGCTATAAGTACTGTGGCAAAGTTTAATGAGATACCTAGTCCAACAAAAAGTAACATAAATGCTAATGCTGTAACTATCTCAGCATTTAGCATAGGTATGTTTGTTATGCTCATAACAACGGAACGGGTACTTCTCTTCATTTTATTTATGGTTAATGAGGCAAGTGTACCTAACGCTGTTGCTATAACAGATGCCATAAGTGCTAGTATTAAGGTGGTTTTTAATGCATTCATAATTGATGCATTGTTGAATAACTCCTTATACCAATCTAGGGTAAATCCATCCCATTTACCTAATATTTTTGAATTATTAAATGAGGACACAACTAATACTATAATTGGCAAATATAAAAATAGAATTACTAAGCCCATATAAATTCTCTTAAGGTGTTTTATCATTACTTGCCACCTACTTTCGAGGATTTATCCGTCGGAAGCATTGCATCTTCCTCTATACCACTATCCATTTTCATAGACACCACCATATTTATAACTATGAATATCATTAAAATCAAGGACAGTCCTGCCCCTAAATTTAGATTATCTGCCTTTACTTTGTTCTCTACTATGTTTCCAATAAGTAGTAGCTTACCACCACCTAAAATATCTGAAATTACAAAGGTTGTTAGAGATGGTACAAATACCATAATTATACCGCTTGAAATACCAGCATAACTTAACGGAATAATTACCTTACGCAAGGTTTGAAAATAATTTGCACCTAAATCTCTAGCTGCATTTATAGTATTGTCATCAATTTTTACAAGAACATTATGTATAGGTAAAACCATAAATGGTAGAAAGTCATATACCATACCAAGAACAATAGCCGCAGGTGTATTAATTATATTTGCTGAAGGCAATCCAAACATAGCTAGAAAACTATCCAAAACACCGTTAATGTCTAAGATAGCCTGCCATGCATAAGTTCTAAGTAAAAAATTCATCCACATAGGTAAAATAAATACAAAAATAATAAAATTTTTCTTTGAAATCTTCGTATTTCTAAGGATTAGTGCCAAAGGATATGCTATAAGTAAACAAATAAGGGTACTTATAACAGCAAGAACCAAGGATAAAACTAATGCCTTGTAGTACTCAGGTTTAGCAATCGACAAAATATTATCCATAGTAAAATGACCATTACCGTCTGTAAAACCATAATAGAATACAAATAGTAAAGGAATTATAATGAATAATACTATCCAGAATATATATGGGCCTGACAACAAGGCATTCCTCTTTTGTGCTTTATTCATCTAGAGTCACTGCCTCCTCATCTTCTGATTCCGGTTTATTCATAATTTGAATATTAAATGGATCAACAACAATGCCAACCCTAGTACCTACAGGAACTAGTTTTGTACTTTGTACTAACCATTTAAATCCATTTGCTTCAACTTCCATTTCATAATGAACACCCTTGAAAATCAAATGGGTTACAAGGCCTTGTATTGTTCCCATTTGTGGTTCAACCAGTTCTACATCTTCTGGTCTAATTACCACATCAACAGGTGTATTGTTTCCAAATCCTTTATCTACACATTTGAATTTAGCACCTAGGATTTCAACTACTTCATCTTCTATCATAGTACTGGCGATTATATTGCTATCCCCAATAAAATCGGCAACAAATGCATTTTCTGGTTCATTATAAATCATCTCTGGTGTTCCCATCTGCTGAATATACCCTTGGTTCATAACAACAATAGTATCCGACATTGTAAGGGCTTCTTCCTGATCGTGGGTAACATAAATAAAAGTAATTCCTAATTCATTTTTAAGGCGAATAAGTTCATACTGCATATCTTGACGAAGTTTTAAATCTAACGCCCCTAAAGGCTCATCTAGTAATAAAACCTTAGGCTCATTCACTATTGCTCTAGCAATAGCAATACGTTGTTGCTGACCACCACTTAGTGAATCTGCCATTCGATTTTCAAATCCATCCAAATTTACAAGTTTTAGTGCATATTTGATTTTGTCATCTATATAAGTTTTGCTTTTCTTCGCAATTTTCAAACCAAAAGCAATATTTTCAGCTATCGTCATATGTGTAAAGAGCGCATATTTTTGAAAAATAGTGTTTAAATGTCTCTTATTTGGTGGTAAATCTGTGATATCTTGATTGTCAAAAATCACCTTACCTGAATCTGGGCTTTCAAAGCCACCAATAATTCTAAGCGTTGTGGTTTTACCACATCCACTAGGGCCTAAAAGTGTTAAAAATTCATTTTCCTTAATATATAAATCTAAATTATTAAGTATAAGATTTTTACCATATGATTTGGAAATTCCTTGCAAATCAATTAATTTGTTGTCCATCGGCCTAACCTTTCTCCAAAAGTATATATGTTAATATATAAGCAAAGATACAATAGCATAAAATGACTGAAAATTAAAGTATATTATTTACTAATTATTTTATTAATAATTTGACCTGAGATATCCTTTGCAGGAGTGTAGCTTTCATTTACACCCTCAGCTACTACACAAATGGTATATGTGTCCTCTCCATATTGAAAAAATCCCGCAAACCATGAATTGACATTTCCATTATTATCAATTTGCGCTGTTCCTGTTTTTCCATACAATGTATATGCATTACTGTTCAATGAGGCAGCAGTTCCATTAGTTACTACCTTGCGAAGATATTCCTTTAGAGTACTGGCTTCATCCTCTGAAAACAGAGTTGTGTAACTTGATTTATCTATTTTTTCAATTACAAGCCCATTTGCACCTTCAATGGCTGTAACAAATCGAGGTTGCATCACTACACCATCATTTGCAATAGCAGACATTACAAGCGCTATATGAATTGGTGAAACCAAAGTTTTACCTTGCCCAATAACAGTTTGCGCCTTCATAAAGTCACTATCCGCACTAGTCAAAGTAAATTGACTGCTTTTGTAATCAATTTCTAATGGCAGTGTTGTATTAAACAGTAATTTATTACATACCTTACTAAAGTTATCAGGATCAATACTTTTTGATAAATTCACAAATGAACAATTACACGAATTGGCAAAGGAAGTGATAAGGTCCTCTTCCCCATGCCATACGTGCCCACTGCAACTTATCGATGTTCCATCTACATCAATAGAACTTTTGCAAGTAAAACGATATTTTGAAACCGTCTCGACACTATTTTGTGTCAAGTAATCATATAGTGTAAATAGTTTAAATACAGAACCTGGAGTATACAAACCCTGAGTTGCTCTATTAAGCAACAACGCTTCGTCACTACTAGTAATACTTTCCCATAATGAATCTACATAATTGGGGTCATATCCTGGCTTAGAAACCATTGCATAAATTTCACCTGTCTTTGGATTCATAACAATGGCTGCCCCTTTGTAGTTTCCAAGTGCATCGTAACATGCCCTTTGAATACTCACATCTAGGGTTGTAACGATAGAATTGCCTGGATTTTTATCTCCACTTAATTCTGTGATTAATTTCTTTATATTATTGGTAGAACTTGTAAGCAATTCATAGTTATATGATGATTCTAAACCATAGTTACCCCTTGCGCTACTACCTACAACATGGCAAAACAACTCACCAAAAGGATAATTTCTTGTCTCGGTGATTTCTTCATCTCCAGAGTCACTTTTATTTACTAGGGTCTGTGCAAGTATTTGATGATCACTTGCATAAATATTTCCTTTAGTAACATAATAGCTTAAATTATCTATTCGTTTATTATACGAATTATCAACAATGTTAGGGGCTTCAAAGCAAATAAAATAAACTAAATATATTATTAATAATCCAAATAATATAGAAAATACATACGTTGTCTTCATAACATTACTGTTAATTGGCTTTTTTTTCATTTATATAAACCCCCTGTACTATAGCAATGACAATAAGGGTAGCAAATAAAGAACTACCTCCATAACTTATAAGTGGATATGTTACACCAGTTGAGGGAATAAGTTTTATTGCTCCACCAACTGTTAGAAAAATTTGAAAACCATAGGCTACCCCTAATGCAGCGGTTGTTAATTTATAAAATTCATCCTTACAATTGAAGGATATTCTAATAATAACCAAAAATACACTAAGTGATAACAATATCAAAAAGATTCCAAAAAACACTCCCAATTCCTCACACAATGCAGAGAAAATGAAATCCTGCTCTACTACTGGAATATCATTAGGAAGTCCTTGGAATAAGCCTGCCCCAAATAATCCCCCCGTGCCAATAGCAAAAAGAGATTGTGTGATTTGGTATCCTTTTCCATCTATAATAGGCCATGGATTTACCCATGCCTCTACACGCGTCTGTACGTGATAGAATAGTTTATACGCAACCACTGAGGCTGCTGAACCTGCTACTAATCCACCAAGCAGATACAATCTCTGCCCCGTTGCCATATAAACTAAGAACAGATATACAACGCATAAAATCAATGCCGTTCCAAGATCGTTAGATAAAACCAGCAATATTACATGGATAGCAGCAAAAATCCCCGATATAAGAACTCCTTTAATGTTTTTCTTTTTGTATAAAATACCACTAAGGAACATTATAAAACTGATTTTAACAAACTCAGATGGCTGAATAGAAATAATATATAAATCTATCGACAGCTTTGCACCATAAGTAACACTACCTATAATATAAACTAACCCTAGTGCACCAATACCTAATACACCGTAGATATATGAATAATTTCTCATATTCTTACTTTTTTCCATTATTTTTGGAATCACTAGTGTAGCAACCGAAACCACGATGCAAATAACAAATTGTTTAACAGCACGAGTATATGACAGCCTTGAAAGTATAGCAAAACTAACCATTTCCATAAATGTAACAAGATTTAGTAATGTTTTGTTAGTCACGCCATATATCTTAGGTAAAACTATGCTGTACACTGTAAAAAATAGTATCTGGAAACAATAAAAAAATATAACATTTATATCTTCTGTAGATAAGTAAATAATAGCAAAAAGAATTAAATGTATTAGATAAATAAATATTTTTTGCAGTGTTACCAGTACCTTTGTACATTCGTTGCCTTTTGATAGACTCTTCGCTACAACAAACGCAAACAATCCACATAAAAGTACAATTAAATATCTTGATAAAATAATAAATATTCTAGTCATCAATTCACTCCACGCTTAAAATGACCTTTTGTAAATTGGCCTTTATCGCTTAAAAATTTCCTTCCTTCTAAACTTTGCGTAATTCTACTTAATATTTCATTACACTTACAACTATCTTCGGTAACAAAATTAATTCTGTAGGAAGCAAAGCCAAGATTACTTATTTCCTCAATACATCCATCTAGGTTTAGAGGTAATGTATTGTAGATAACATTATAACAGTACCTGCAATAATTAAGAACACTAATATTGTTCTTCAATCTATCCTTCAAGACTGTAATTCCTGGTGCAGTTTTACTACTGCAATCACACTTATTTATTGTCTTTTTAACACAGCCGGCAGAATACATAACTGGGATATATCCATATAAATTCATCTCCATAAACGAGGTGTCAAGTCTCTTTAACTCATTATGATTACTCTCATAAGAAGCTGTTATACAATGTGCTCCAATTTTCTTATAATAATCAATATCTGCATTATTAAAACTATATACATTACTATCGAATATAATATCTTTATCCTTTATTAAACCACTATTTTTTAAGTAAAAGTAGGATTCAAGATTTCTAAATAGGTATCCATCCGCATTCCAAGAATCTAACTTATCAAATATTTCTACATAATATCGCTTAGCTCTATCTCTAAAAATATATGGCAGTGCTAGATATAATAATTTATGAGCATTATGCGCTTCCTCTATCATTTTTTCAATATGTAAAATGTCAAAAGCTGGCATTTCTATATAAATTCCATTTACGCTATCTTCTTTTACTGTACACTCAAACTGCTCATATGTAGTTATTAGACAATTAAGTTTTATTTCATTTTGGGTTTTGTTGTTTGTATCATAGGCTATATCTATGTTTTCTAATTTCCTTCTATCCTTATAAGGTAAAATTCGCTTATTCGTATATTCTAAAAGAGCGTTTCTCCTTATCTCGTTTAAGTGTTTTACTGGTACAAAAAGTCCATCCTCTATATCTACTATAATATTTTCAAATCTAAATGGTGTACCACCTGTTTTGTTGATTTGTTTTATTACGTCCTCCTTTGAAAGTGGCTTGTTTTGTGCAACGTAAGGAATATCTCCACATACCTTCACTTCAATATTATCATCCAAAATCACAAGTTCTATTGGGATGTCCTTTTTTATGGTGCATACAATATTCAATTTAATTTCGGGTTCAATATATTCACCTTTTTCATTAAATAAATATTTCTCAAGTATCTCTTTTATAAGTTTGTTATTTCTAGTTCTTATTACCCGCTGTCCAATAGCATTTGGCAAAGCGTATTTATGATAAAGTTCTACAGTTTCTCCTTTTTTTACACTATTTTTCAGCGTTAAATCCTTAATATCAGTATTTAGCACTTCTAGAATGTCACCATCATTAAGTTCTATTTCTGGTTTAATAGTGATTGAACCTTTTTTAGCCATATTGACCTTGCAAACGTTTACGCCACTATGATTCGGTCTATCTATAGCCATCATATCAGCTCCATTTTGCTTATCATAAAATCCTGTAGTAAAACCACCTCTATTATAAATATCCTTTAAAATATTTAAGTCTTTTTCCTCAACATGATAATCACTTGGATTTTCCAAATACATATCTACATATTTTCTATATATGGCAGTAACAGCGGCTACGTATTCCGGTTTTTTCATCCTACCTTCTATTTTTAAGGAATACACACCACATTGCAAGATCTTTGGAAGATTTGTAAGTGTACACATATCCTTTGGGCTTAACAAATATTTCTCATTAATATGCTCTTTTTCTATAGAATATGGCAATCTACATGGCTGGGCACACCTGCCCCTATTTCCACTTCTTCCACCTATAACACTGCTAAGTAGACATTGTCCTGAATAACAATAACAAAGTGCTCCATGAACGAAACTTTCTATTTCTAAAGATGTCGCTTTGTAAATGTTGTTAATCTCGCTATAACTTAATTCTCTAGGTGTAACAACTCGCGTAACACCTAATTTTTTTAATTCCATGGCAAACTCTGCACCAGTAATTGTCATCTGTGTACTACAATGTATAGGAAGCTCCGGAAAATACTTTCTTATAAGAGTTATCACTCCAATATCTTGCACTATAACTGCATCCAATCCCGCATTATAATATGGCATTAGATAGTCCATTAATTCATTTGATATTTCATTTTCTTTTAGCAGGGTATTTATAGTTAGGTATATTTTCCTATTATGTAGATGAGCATAATCGATAGATTTTAATAATTCTTCCTTAGAAAAATTATTTGCATTAGCCCTTGCCCCGAATTTATCTCCACCTACATATACTGCATCTGCCCCAGCGTTAAATGCCGCCACCATTGCATCATATCCACCCGCTGGTGATAAAATTTCACACTTTAAATCACTATTACTGTTAAACATTTTTTGCCTCCATATTTGTTTAAACATATAATTGTCTAAACAATGTAACATAACTAAAAGCCGCGGAAAAATCCCCGGCTTTATAAATCTAATTTTCTGTGGTAGCAACTGAAGTGCTTTTTCTGCGTTTGTTCTTCGCATCATTTAGTTCAGTTTCAAGTTTAACCATATCTAACTGGTTGGAATTTAGTGTCTGTCTGATAGAATCATTCTCTTTCTCAAGGGATTCTAACTTAATCTGAGCTGCAATAAGTTCATGCTTTATATCATATAACTGCTTGTCCTTAGATGCTATATCATTTTCCAAAGAGTCGGCCTGCTTTTTAACCTTAAAATAATCATCTGCTATGTTCAGTTCAAGCAGGGTTCTTTGCATATCAACACTTAATCTTTTATATGAATCTACAGCCTTGAATTCATTTATTTTATTGTTAATGTATGAAGCTACTTTCTGTAGGTACTCTTCACTCTCATAGCCACTGATAGTATAGATTCTACCATTAATAATTACTTCTGTATCATTCTTTGAGGACATTAATTTTTCTCCTGTCTATATTTTCTAAAAATTCCCAAACGAATTCTATTTTCTAAATACAATAATTATACACGAAAATACCTAAATAAACAATAGTTCATGTAAATTAGTTCTCTACTATTCCCATATGTTTATATGCTAATGATGTGGCAACACGTCCCCTAGGAGTTCTATTTATGAATCCATTTTGAATAAGAAATGGTTCATAAACATCTTCAAGGGTTCCTGCATCTTCACCCAATGCTGCAGCCAATGTATCTAACCCAACAGGCCCGCCTTGGAACTTTTCTATCATAGTCTCTAAAATAGTTCTATCACCATTATCCAATCCGTATTTATCAACATCCAATAAATCTAGAGAATATTCAGCAACTTCCTTTGTTATTCTTCCATCATATTTAACCTGAGCAAAGTCCCTTACTCGCTTCAACAATCTATTGGCCAGTCTAGGTGTTCCTCTGGAACGTCTCGCTAGTTCTTTTGCACCAGTATCATCAATGTAAATATTAAAAACATCAGCCGAACGCTTAATAATCTCCATTAATTCCTCTCTGCTATAAAATTCTAGCTTATTAACAACACCAAATCTATCTCTAAGGGGTGCTGTTAAAAGTCCAGCTCTTGTAGTTGCTCCAACCAGAGTGAATTTTGGTAAATCCAGTCTAATCGATCTCGATCCTTGTCCTTTTCCAATCATAATATCAATTGCATAATCCTCCATAGCAGGATAAAGAACTTCCTCTACCTGTCGATTGAGTCTATGAATCTCGTCAATAAAGAGAACATCTCCTTCTTGCAAAGTATTTAAAATAGCGGCCATCTCTCCTGGTTTCTCAATAGCTGGTCCACTGGTGACTTTAATATTAACACCCATCTCAGATGCAATAATACAAGCAAGGGTGGTTTTTCCAAGTCCTGGTGGTCCATAAAACAGTACATGATCTAGAGGCTCATGACGTGATAATGCCGCCTCAATATATACCTTAAGATTTGATTTGACTTTACTTTGTCCTATGTATTCACTTAGTTTATTAGGTCGCAAATTATTCTCAAATGATAATTCTTCTGATTTTAATTCAGTATTAATAATTCTTCTTTCCATTATATTAAATCAACTTTCTAAGTGCTTCTTTTATAATATCTTCTACAGCCATATCTTCTGTAGATATATTGCACTTTTTAACAGCGTTTATACTTTCTGTCTGACTATATCCCAATGAAATCAGTGCCATCACCGCCTCATTTGTATTATTGTCAGTAATTGTTACATTACTTGAAGTAATATTAACATCTTCAAATTTCATCTTGTCTTTTAATTCTATAATGACTTTCTGTGCAGTTTTTATGCCAATTCCAGGGGTCTTAGAAATAATCTTAGCATCTTCAGATACTACTGCCATACGAAGATCATTTACCGTCATAACCGAAAGTATGGACAACGCACCCTTAGGTCCTATACCACTAACATTTATAAGCATTTTGAATACTTCTAGGTCATCCTTTGAATTGAATCCATAAAGGTTCATAGAATCTGCTTTTACACTTAGATATGTAAAGAGTCTAACGTCTTCTTCACCTACATTCAAGCAATTAGATACTGCTGTGGGAACAAAAATGTTGTAACCAATACCCATACAGTCTAAAATTACTCTATCTGTAAAAACCTCTGCCACATCTCCTCGTACAAAACCTATCATATTTCCTCCTTGTTGGATAATAAAGTGAATATTTTATTACCTTTGATTCTATGTATAATTATATTGGAACAAATGCCAATAACCAATCCTGTTAAAGCTCCTAATATTAAAAGTATCGGCATTAAATATAATATTTCTCTTGCATTTAAAATTATAGCAGCTATCACAACCTGTCCTACATTATGACCTACTCCACCTAATGTGCTTACTAAAAGTGGTGAAGCCTTAAGTAGCCTTTTTGCAACACTCATTAAGGTAACGCTGAGCAATGCCCCTGCTAGGCTAAAAATCACTGAGAAAATAGTTCCAAACAAAGTTCCTATAATCAAAACTCGTAGTGTAGATACAAGATATGCACTCCTTACATCAAATAAATATAACGTAAGTACTACTGCTATATTGGCTATACCTATTTTAAATCCATAAATTCCAAAATCAAAAGGTATAAGCGCTTCTACATAACCTAAAATAACTGCAAATGCAGTAAATACTGATAAAAGACATAGTTTCTTCATATAAATATTCCTTGTCATTTTATGAAACAATACGTACCACCAATTTATGCGGCAAGCATATAATACTTTCACCTATTTCCGAAATAAATCCAGTTTTTTCGCAAATCTTATCCGGACAATTAGCATCGATAATAAAAACTTTTTGGTTTGAAACACAAATGGTGTTAGAATCACCACTACTGTCGCTTACAATAAATTCCTCATCCTTCGACAATCTCATAGTATGAATAACTTTGCCATCAACCACTACTTCTACAATTTCACCAACATCACTTAAATGGCGCACTGCAATAGATACAAATTGGGTTAATAAGGCTAAAACACAAATAGATACTATAAATATTAATTCTTTTTTTTTCTTCATTTGCCCATTATATCCTTTATTTTTACCAAGGTCAATATTAAGGAAAATGTACACTTGAATTTTCTTTACATTTCAATTTAATTACAGTATGATAAATTATCATATTTTTATATCCCAAGGAGACAAATGGTGCATAATAAATTCACAAAATATATCTTATCTGCTGTTTTTATGATTATAATAGCTGTTTTCCTCATACAAGTATCAAGTATTATCTCCAAAGAAAATATAACCTCTGCTGAAAATATATATACTGATACTGGTTTTTATTTTGATACCTTTGTCACGTTTACTATTTATGATGATACGATGACTAAAGAGAATGCTGAGGAAATTTTTTTGAATGCCTTCAATCTATGTGAATATTATGAGCATATTTTCTCTAGAAATTTATCTGACAGTGAACTTAGCAAACTTAATAATACAATTTCACAAAATTCACATACTTTTAATCCTGATTTTAATTACTCTATTTCTGAGGAACTAAAGGATCTTATAAATATAGGACTTGAATATAGTACTCTTACAGACAATTCTTTTGATATAACTCTGGGCAAATTAACAAGACTCTGGGACTTTAAGGCTAAGAAAATCCCTTCTGATAAGGAGATAAGCGAAGCTCTTTTATATGACGAAATAGACCTTGGTGGCATTGCAAAGGGCTACATTGCTGACAAATTAAAGGAATATTTTTCTTCCCAAAATGTTTATAGTGGCATTATTAACCTTGGTGGAAATATTTTACTCATTGGCTCTAAACCTGATGGTAAGCCTTTTAATATTGGAATAAAAAAACCTTTTGATGAGGGTAATAATATTGCTATTGCGTGTCTTAGTGATTTATCAATAGTAACATCGGGAATTTATGAGAGATATTTCATAAGCGATGATATACTTTTTCATCATATAATTGATCCTTCCACTGGTTATCCGGTAAATAATCATATATACTCAGTAACTATTATCTCAAATAGTTCCACCACAGCTGACGCACTTAGTACAAGCTGTCTAGTCCTAGGTATGGACAAAGCTCTCACTCTAATTAATTCCCTAGACAATACATACTGTATCATTATTAAAGATGACTACGATATTATAACCAGTGATGGTATAAATATGGATATTAATGGAAATATTACCATTGAAGCTAATTAAATTCTGCGTATTTTTACTCTTTCTTGTAGGTACTGTGCAAAATCACGAAAATTAGACTAAAATATCGGAAATATTAATTATTTATAAAACTTGTAAAATATGGTATAAATTATATGTTAGATCAATTACATTTTTTAAGGAGGAAAAAAAACAAATGTTTGAAAAAATTTTCAAGCTCAAAGAGAACAACACCACTATAAAAACTGAAATACTCGCTGGTATTACTACTTTTATGACTATGGCGTACATTCTCGCAGTTAACCCAAGTATCCTTTCTGAGGCTGGCATGAACCGGGAAGCAGTACTTATTGCTACTGCTCTAGCATCATTCGTTGGTACAGCTCTTATGGCATTCCTTGCTAACTATCCGTTCGCTCTAGCTCCTGGAATGGGACTTAACGCATACTTTGCATACTCCGTTTGTTTAGGAATGGGCGTAAGCTGGCAAGTTGCTTTACTCGCAGTATTTATAGAAGGTATTATTTTCATTTTACTTTCACTTACTAATGTGCGTGAGGCTATATTTAATGCCATCCCGGCAACACTTAAACTCGCTGTTAGTGGCGGTATTGGTTTATTTATTGCTCTTATTGGATTTTTAGGTGCAAAAATAATTATACCAAGCGCTGCAACTACTCTTACTTACAGAGATTTCTCAGTAAACTTTCACTCAGAAACAATCGGTGCTATCCTTTGTCTTATAGGTGTACTCGTTATGGCTGTTCTTCTTGTAAAGAAAGTTAGAGGTGGAATTTTACTTGGTATCGTTATTACATGGGTATTAGGTATTATTGCTGAATTAGTTGGACTTTATGTTCCAAATACGGAACTTGGTATGTTCTCTGTTATTCCTGAATCTATTATTAGTTTTGACCTTGCTGCTCTTGGCGATACTTTTGGACAAGTATTTACAGTGTTCAAAGACCCAAGCGAAAGTTTTAATGGCATTAGCGCATTTAACTTTATTGTTGTAATATTCTCATTCCTATTTGTAGATTTATTTGATACATTAGGAACACTTATAGGTGTATCTTCTAAGGCTGATATGCTTGATAAAGATGGTAAACTTCCTAGAATTAAGGGCGCACTCCTTGCAGATGCTGTAGCAACTACCGCAGGTGCAGTAATTGGAACATCAACAACTACAACATATGTTGAGAGTGCTTCAGGTGTTACAGAAGGTGGTAGAACTGGTCTTACAGCTCTTACAACTGGATTTTTGTTCCTTGTTGCTATTATCTTCTCACCATTATTCTTAACCATTCCAACATTTGCAACAGCTCCAGCTCTTATTGTAGTTGGTTTCTATATGATGGGCAATATTGTTAAGGTTGATTTTAATGATATGTCAGAAGGTGTTCCAGCATTCCTTACTATTGCTGCTATGCCATTTGCATATAGCATTTCTGAAGGTATTTCAATTGGTGTTATCTCTTATACACTTATTAACCTTATTACTGGAAAAGCTAAAGAAAAGAAAATTAGTATTCTCATGTATGTACTTACAGTACTCTTTATATTAAAATACATTTTCTTATAAAATAGGATTTTAGTTAAATCTATTTTGGTTGATAGATTTATATGATTATTTGATTTAGTATATATATAGGGCATATCCTCCTGGATATGCCCTTTTGATTTTACTCTATTCTTTACTTTGTTTTTCAGTCTTTCTATTTTCCTATTACATAAAAAGCAGGAGAATCATTCTCCTGCTTAGTTTGTTCATTATTTAATATTTTATGACTGCATCTATTGAATGCAAAAGCCGTCCTATTTACTCATAAAATTATCCCAGGAAGATTTTGTAGCATTTACCGGCTTGCCATATAAAAAACCTTGGATAAAATCTGGGGACATACTATCAAGTTTGTTTTTTTCGTCATCTGTTTCAATTCCCTCTAAACAAACTTTGAGATTAATATTATGTGCCATTTTAACTATATTGCTAATGAGTCTAAAATAATAGTCATTATCAATTGCTTTTGATACAAATGAACGATCTAACTTAATTGTATCTACCTTCATATTCTGTAGATATACAAGGTTCGAGTATCCAGTTCCAAAATCGTCTAGTGCAAGGGTAATCCCCTTATTTCTAAAAGCTGTTATAAGCCTATTTACTTGTTTATCATTTTCAATAAATCCACTTTCTGTAAATTCAAAGGTTATATAATTAGGTTCTATATCAATATCTTCAATAAAATCTATTACATCATTTACAATATCACTTTTTCTAATTTGTATAAATGAAAGATTAATATTAATAGTAAAACCAGGTAAGTATTTCTGCCACAATTTACATTGCTTGATGGCTGTATATATAACAAATCTACCCACTGGAATAATTAGTCCACTTTCTTCTAATATAGGAATGAACACAGCTGGTGAAACAAAACCATATTCATTAGAACTCCATCTAAGCAACGCCTCTGCACCTTTAATCTTACAAGTATCGCAATCTACGATTGGTTGATAAAACACTTCAAATCCAGCAAAACCATTAGTTATATCATTCCTTAACTTTTGTAAAATATCTAGAGTTTTAATATGTTCATTAAATCTGATTTCATCATATATATACCAACAGTTCTTTCCATTTCGCTTTGCTTCGTTCAAAGCAAAATCCGCTGATTTAATAAGTTTCTCAAAGTCCATTCCATTCTCTGGAAATGAAACTATACAACCTGAAACTGTATAGAAAATATTGTATCCTGCTGCAACAATCTTACTATCAATTGCACGCCTTATATCTCTATATAATCTTGAAGCCAAGGAGACATTAGAACTAGCATAATTAAATATTGTAAAACAATCACCGTCGTACTTATATGCTTTTTCATCATTGCCTATAGTTTGCTTGATACATTCTGCAAGTTGCCTTATAATATTATCACCTTCAGCTGTTCCGTGTTTTTCGTTTATATCTTTAAGGTTATCAATACCAAGTTTTAAAATAAAGCCAGTGTTATTTTCATTTTGTATATTTTCGATAAAATCCAATTTTGACTGTTCTTCAGTATGCATACCACTTAAATCATCAGCTTTACGCTTATTTCCTATAAGTGAGACCCTGCCAAATAAATATCTATCCTCATATCCATCAGCATCTATTACTTGTCCTCTAAAACTGATCCAGGTTGTATTCCCGTCCTTAGAAATCAATCTTATTTCAATATTGATTTTGTCTAATTTCTCAACTTTTATTTTAACCATTTGACAGTTAAATATTTCCAAATCATCCTTAAAGATGATTTTGTTAAAAACATTTAGAGCATTGTCAAAATTTCCTGAAGGTAAATCAAATAAATCAACTATAACATCGGTTATTTCTAGTACATCTTCATTAAGATCCCAGCAAAAAATATAATCGTCCGTAGATTTGCTAAGAGAATGCATAACTAATTCAAGCTGCCTTATACTAATAGTTGTAAAATCTGTCTCCATTCTCGCACCGCCTATTTTTTTACGTAAATTTACTGCTTTAATTGTACCATTTTTCCAGAAAAATGTCTATAAATACAAGAAATTAGTGAACTTTTTTTAATAAAAACATTAAATTGCTTTTATTTAAATAAAGTTCACTAAAAATTTTGTATCTATAAAGTTTGTTGGATTATTTAATAACCTTCATTGGGCATTTATCTGCACAAACACCACAACTTACGCAAATACTGTAATCTATGTGAGCCAAGTTATCCTCCACGGCAATTGCATATGTTGGACAATCTTTCTCGCACATTTTGCATCCGATGCATCCTGCACTACAAACGGCCCTAACATCTTTTCCCTTATCCTTTGAATTACATGCTACATTGTAATCATTGTCATAAGGTACCATTTCTATTAACTGCTTTGGACATACTCTAGAGCATATCCCACAGCCTATACATTTTTCTCTGTCTACCACCGCAATTCCATCAACAATTTGTATTGCATCACTATCGCATACACTTGCACATGTCCCAAGACCAAGACAACCATATTCACAAGATTTTGGACCTCCTCCTGGCACAGCCAATGCATCCCTACAAGATATATTTCCTGAATACTTATATTTCTCCTTAGTTGAATTGCAGTCTCCATTACATTTGATAAATGCAACTTTCCTAACTACTTCTACAGAGGTTCCCATAATCTTGCCTATGGCTGTTGCGCTTGCAACACCTCCTACTGGGCATCCATCTGCCCCTACCTCACCTTTTGCAATTGCTTCTGCCAATCCATCACATCCGGGATATCCACATCCGCCACAATTATTTCCAGGCAATGCTTCTCTGATTTTTTCTATTTTCTCATCTATTTTCACTGATAAAAATTTACCAGCCAAACCTAGTAAGACTCCAATTAGTAAACCAGTACCGCCCACCAGGAGGCATGCTTTTAATATTCCTGTATAATCCATTTCAACCTCCTATAAAAGCCCCGCAAAGCCGCTAAATGCTATTGCCATAAGTCCTGCAGTTATAAGTACAATTGGTGTTCCCTTAAAAGCCTTTGGAATATTGTTGTATTCCATCTTCTCACGAATCCCAGCAAGAATAACAATTGCTATAGTAAATCCGATTGCTGTAAATAAGCCGTTAACAATACTCGTAAGGAATCCATACTCTTTTTGAACGTTTGTAAGTGCAATTCCAAGTACTGCACAGTTTGTTGTAATTAATGGCAAGTATACTCCAAGTGCCTGATAGAGGGCTGGACTGAATTTTTTAAGTGCCATCTCAACAAATTGAACTAATGCTGCTATTAATAAAATAAATACTATAGTATTTAAATATGTAACATCAAGTGGTGCAAGAATATAGTTATATACTAAAGATGTAAGCGCTGATGATATGGTAATTACGAATATAACAGCCATACCCATACCTGCTGCTGTCTTTGTCTTCTTAGATACTCCTAAAAAAGGACAGAGACCTAAAAATTGGCTTAAAACCACATTGTTTACTAAGGCCGCGGCCAAAGCTATTTTCAATAAACTACTCATCTACACAACCTCCTTTACAACTTGTGCAGCTACCTGAACATTTGTCCATATCATTTGACTTCTTTCCCTTTGAAGCCTTTACTTTATTTTGAATGGCTACAAGGAATGCCAAAACAAAGAATGCTCCTGGTGCCAAACCAATGATTCTAATAGGTTCAATATTAAAACTTGGCGATTTTGATATTTTATCAATAAGATTATTTATCAAAGTCAAAAAATCATAGCCAAATATAGTACCATAGCCAATAATCTCTCTAAATGCGCCGAGTAATCCTAAACCTACGGTGAACCCAAGTCCCATACCAATTCCATCAAATAAAGAAGGAATAACGGGGTTTTTAGATGCATAACTTTCTGCTCTACCTAAAATAATACAGTTTACAACTATAAGCGGAATATATATTCCCAATGAGTCATTTAAAGATGGTATATACGCCTGTAATAAAAACTGAACAACTGTTACAAGGCTGGCAACAATAACGATAAATGCTGGTACTCGAACTTTATCTGGAATAATTTTTCGCAATGAAGAAATAATTATATTGCTCATTGCAAGTACAACCGTATTTGTAAGTCCCATTCCCAATCCATTAATGCAAGAAGTTGTTACAGCCAATGTAGGACACATTCCTAACATCATAACAAATGTAGGATTTTCCTTTATTATACCATTAAATAAGCGTTCTTTAACTGAAGATAAAGTATTCATTATTCTACCTCCCTTTCACTTACAATAACTTTTGCTGTAATAATTGCAGCATTTACACCCTTAGTCATTGCTTTTGATGTAATCGTTGCTCCCGTAAGTGCATCAATGTTTGTACCTTCTGCAGAATCAACTTTATTTGTAATAAACAAACCGGAGTTTGAAACTTTGTACTGATCTAAAAATTCGGGATTCTGTGCATTCATACCAAGACCCGCTGTTTCACTCATAGATAAAATATATACACCTGTCACTTGGTATTTTAAATCTATACCTACAGAAAATGTAATATCTCCTCCAAAGCCTTCCTTATTGGTAACAGATATTACATATCCCAACAATTCATCCTCTGAAATAGCTTCCACAACACTAGATACGAGAACATTTTTATTTGTAATATCCTCTTTGCCAAGTGCATCTGATAAACTCTCTAATAAATCTTCCATATCAACTTCATTGAATTTATCTGCCTTATCAAATACATAGTTATATGCCTTATTCTGTGCCTTAATTTCCTGTTCTCTTCTTGGAGCTTTTGTCATTTCATACACTCCACCTAGTAAAATCCCAGCTATTAGTGTAATAGCACAAAGAATTAAAGCATTTTTAAGTGTTTCATTCATTATAATGCCTCCTTGTGTCTACTTTTCTTTTTCCCACCAAATGGTTTGGGTATTGTTATTTTTTCTATAAGTGGTACTAATAAATTACAGAAAATAATTGCGAAGGAAACGCCCTCTGTATTCGGTCCATATATTCTAAATACACCAGTTAACAAACCTAAACAAACGCCAAATACTATCTTTCCTCTTGGTGTAATTGGTGCTGTTACATAATCTGTGGCCATGAAGAAGGCACCCAGCATTAGGCCACCTCCACAAAGGTGAGCAGCTAAATATTCTAAATCAAATGGTTTATCACCAAATATCAATATGAATACTGCAAATACTGCAATATATGTAAATGGAATTCTAAAATCAATAATCTTTTTAGCCAACAAATATATAGCACCTACAAGCAACGCTATAACAGATGTTTCTCCAATCGTACCAGCTGTTATACCTAAAAACATATGAATTAAGTCTCCCTCACCTGTTTCTCTAAGGAGTTTAAGAGGCGTGGCACCTGTAATAGCATCATATGTAAAGACGGTCATTCTACTTCCAAACGATAAAACTAGGAAACATCTCGCAGCAAGCGCTGGATTCATAAAATTTTGGCCAATACCACCAAATAACTGTTTCACAATAATGATTGCAAAAATACCACCGATCACAGCCATCCAAATTGGTAAATCGGATGGTAAATTAAGTGCTAAAAGTAATCCTGTAACAACAGCACTTAAATCCCTTATTGTATTCTTCTGTCTTGTAACCTTCTCAAATAGATATTCTGATAAAACGCAGGATAATATTGTTGCTAATATCAAATAAGCTGCATGAATACCAAAATTATATATTCCAAATATTGATGCAGGTATTAATGCTATAATAACATCTGCCATAATTGTAGATGTACTCTCCTTATCCCTAACATGAGGATTTGAAGATACATTTAATAATTCGCTCATAAAGGCTCCTTTACTTTCTTCTTTTTGCAAGAATGGATTTCTTCATTGTCTTTATTGATTGTGTAATCTGTCTCTTAGCCGGGCAAATATATGAACAACTACCACATTCCACACATTCCATCCCACTAAGCTCTAAAAATTGCTCTTCATCACAAACATCTGATGCCTTCGCTAATCTAGAAGGTAGAATTCTAGAGGGACATACACTAACACATCTTCCACAATTAATACAATTTGAAGGTTCTATATGGCTAACTTCATCCTTTTTAAATGCAAGAATTGCTGATGTACACTTTGTAACTGGAATATGAGTATCATAAATTGAAATACCCATCATAGGTCCACCTGAAATAATCTTTTCAGGCTCGCAGGTAAATTCACTTGTATCTCTAACTAATTTATCGATATCAACACCAATTGGTACTAAATAATTGCCAGGATATTTTATGGCATCACCTGTAATTGTAACAACCCTATTTACTAATGGTTTTCTTTGAATAACGGCATTATAAATTGAATAGATTGTATCAATATTATGAACTATACAGCCCACATCTTCAGGTAATTTTGATGAATCTAATGTTCTTTTTGTTGTAGCAAAAATCAAAGAACGTTCTCCACCCTGTGGATATTTTGTAAACAATGTTTTTACTTCAATATCATTTTCTTTTGCCACCATTTTCTTAAGCTTTACAATGGCTTCTAGTTTATTATCTTCAACTGCAATAATACCCTTGGCATTTTTAAACAAAGAGAGTGCAATTTTTAATCCTTCAACTATTATGTCTGGATGCTCCATCATACGTCTATAATCCGATGTAAGATATGGCTCACATTCTGCACCATTTACGATGACATAATCAATCTCATCTGGATTTTTTGGTGAAAGTTTAACATGTGTTGGAAATCCAGCACATCCCATTCCCACAACACCAGCTTCTTTAATTAATTCCAACTTCTCTTCACGACTTAAATCTTCATATTTATTTCCAATTATTTCTGGCATAGTTTTATACTCGCCATCACTGTCAATTATTACTGACATAACCTTATTACCATTTGCCAATTTTCTTGGCGCAATAGCCTTTACCACACCAGAAACAGATGAGTGAATATTAGCAGAAATAAAACCACTAGCCTCTCCAATTTTCTGATTGACCAAAACTCGTTCACCTACCTCGACCAATGCAGTCGCAGGTGCACCAATATGCTGGCCTAATGGAATAGCGAATTCACACTTTTCAGGTAAATACTCATCAATTGCTTTGTTTCTTGTGAGTTTTTTACCATCTGCAGGATGAACGCCGCCTTTAAAAGTTAATACGGACATACTTTAGCTCCTTTATCATTTCTAATTGATTTTTGTTGAAATGAACAACTCATTTAATGATAATATAACTTTAAGAATTTAACAATAAAAATATTATCTTTTTCGACAAGCTTTTGATATACTTATAGAGGAGGATTTGCCATGAAATTTATCGAAAAAAATACAAATATACAACTTGATAGTTCAGTATATTTAAAGACTGATTTATCCGAATCTCTTTTCTTTGACATTGAGACTACAGGATTCTCATCAAAGCACACATATTTATATCTCATTGGTTGCATTGCATATAACAATAAAACATCTTCATTTATCTCATACCAATGGCTTATAGAGGACAAATCAGAGGAATCTATTATTATTAATGAATTTTTCCAATTCGCAAAGCAATACACAACAATAGTCCACTTTAATGGTGAGGGCTTTGATATTCCATATATTGAATCAAAATGTGCAAAGTATAGTCTGGATTATAGTTTTTCTACATTTAAATCCATAGACTTATATAAAGAGATTGCTCCTATAAAGAACATTTTCAAATTGGAAAATATAAAACAGAAATCCCTTCAATCCTTTTTAGACATTGACAGAGATGACAAATATAATGGCGGTGAACTTATATCCGTATTTATGGAGTATGCTAAAAACAAGGATCATAAATTAGAAGATTTGCTCCTTTTACATAATTATGAAGATATTTGTGGACTTATTCAAATACTTCCACTCCTTAATTACAAGAGCGTGTTTGATGGACACTTTAAAATGAGTAATATAGTCATTAACAAAATGGATGTAGGTAGTGAGGTTTTTATAGAATGCATATGTGATTATACCATGCCAAAGCGTATTTCATACGGTAACAGCACCTTTTATTTTACTGCTTTTAATAACAAACTAAAATTTAAAGTTTCTATGTATGCCGGTGGCTTAAAATATTTCTACCCCAACTACAAGGATTATTATTATCTTCCAAAGGAAGATTGCTCAATACATAAGAGTGTTGCCTTTTATGTTGATAAGGATTTCCGCACAAAGGCTAAAGCCCAAAACTGTTACAGTAAAAAAACCGGGAGGTTTCTGCCACAACATAGTAAAATAATATCTCCATATTTTAAATTAGATTATAATGATGATATAACATATTTTGAACTTACAGAGGATATATTAGAAAATTGTCAGGTCCTAAAACCCTATTGTATTGACATTTTAGAAGTATTAAAAAAATTCAAATAAGTGACTTTCATTAAATATAAAAAGTGCCACTGGCAATTCTTTTAAAAGACTTACTAGTTGCACTTTTAGCTTCTGGAACGTTTGTCTTATTTGATGAACTACTCATAAAAAACTCCTCCAATACTATTTGTGTTGTTTACTGTTACAACCATAGTATATGGAGGAGGAATAATTTTAATCTGGTAAAATATGTACTTTTTAATTTTGTTTTATAATAATACTATCTGTCTTTATCTAAGAAATTCGATAATGACAATCCAATAGTAAGCATTATAATAGGTAGATACTCTGGTACTATGTCATAATATACCTGCAATGTTCCTGAAAGCTGTTCAAAATAAATAACTAACGAAGTAAATACAACAGAAATCACACCAAATGCTGCCGCTATTTTAGTTACTATAGCTCTATTACTTACAAGAGCTTTTACACCACATAGTATATAGAATACATACAAGAAAAGATACATTGCTAAAATACAAATTCCAAATTCAAAATCATGAGGTTGCTCCTGCTTAAGAATTTTAAAAACACCATCTTGATACGCAGCTACACCATTAAATATGAAGTCCATACCTAGCATAACAAAAATCGAAATACCTTTAAGTGAGGTTGTAACATTTTTATTTGAAGATATTGCTGTCATAAATGCTGAAAATGCCGTTGAGCAAAATAATAAATCACATAAATACTTAAAGAAAATAACATTTTCATAATTATATACAAATTCTGTTACAAACATTCCCAATGCAATGGCACAAAACAGAGCAGTTATTATTTTTAGAAATGGAATCTCTATCTTGCCCTTTGATATGACATAAGTATCTTCTATCTTATAACGTCCATCAGCACTAATTCTTGCTTTGCTATTATTTTTTTTGATTTGATATTTTTCAATTTTTTCATTTGAAGAATTAATTTCATACTTTATACCCATATCTGAATCCATAGTAAACATATTGTTATTTAACTCTATGTCATCATAGCTAGGCTTATAAGGTGTAAATGATGTATAATCAAAAATATCTTTTACAGGTTTCTTGTTTTGAATTTCTTCAGTGTTAGTTGATTCTGATTCTTCTTCGATTTTAGTCTCAGGCTCGCCTTCATCTACTTTTTCATCTTCGATATTAGGTTCGCCCTCAACATCATCTTTTATCCTGCTTACATCTTCTTCTACTAAAAGTTCTTTTTGGTGAACCTCTTTGGTGTTAAACTCCTCTGCAACATTCTCTAATGAATCTGAATTGTTGATTTCCTCTTTAGAATTGTATGTGTTATCTTCCATTACATCATCCTCATCTGAAAACACCATCTCAATTTCTAGCTCTTCATCTTCTACCAGTTCCTCGGATTCTTGTATCTCAATTGCCTTATACTCAGCAATTAATTCAAGCATCTCAAGTTCTGTCATATTACTAAAATCTATTATTTTACTTTCTTTTTTTTTTTCCGAAAATAGAAGTCTTTGTAGATTGACCTTCTTCAAAGAAACGAAGCTGATCTTCTAAAGTTCTAAATTCACTAGCACCTGCATATTCGACTTCGTCTTCATTAGATGCATTATTTGCCTTAAAGGCAGCTAATTGCTCTTCTAATGTTAATTCCTTTTTTTCTACTGTTTTCTCTGCTGGTATATTTAGAGCTTGCTCTTTGCTGATTCTAGCTAATCTATCCTCTAGGGTCTCAGCCTTTTCTTCTTCAATCTCTGATTCATTTTGTGAAGTACTTTCAAAAGCAGTTTCTGGAATCTTCGTTTCTTCAACCTTTTCAACAACTGGCTCTTCTATAACTATCTCTGGAGATTTTAGTTGCTTATACATCATTAATTGTTCTTCTAATGTTAAAGGTTTATCTGAATTAGTTTGTACTTCTTTTGGTTTGTCACTTATTGCGGCTGTAGCTGCAAACACTGAAAGTTGCTGTTTAGCTGTGGCTTCCTTATCAGCCTTAATAGATTCATCAGATTTTGTCTCTCTCTCTTCCTGAGAAGATGGATTAATCTCCTGTGCATGTGCCCTAGCTGCTTCCTCAGCTGCAATTCTTGCTTCTTCCTCGGCACGTCTTCTTGACTCCTCAGCCTCTGCAAGTGATCTTTCCTCAGCTGCTGCTTGTCGCTTAGCTTCCTCTATTATCTTTTTCCTAGCCTCTTCCTCGGCTGAAAGTTTTATATTTACCTCTGCCTTTGATTCAGCTAATCGCTTAGCTTCTTCCTCGGCAAGAATTCTTGCTTCTTCTAATGCTTTTGCCTTGGCAACTTCAGTAGCTCTTCGCTTTTCTTCCTCAGCTTTTGCTCTGGCTTCTGCCTCTGCTATAAGTCTTGCTTCTTCTTCAGCCTTTGCCCTAGCTTCCTCTTCGGCCTTTAATCTTGCCTCTTCTTCAGCCTTTGCTTTTGCTTCTGCT
>JAAYNM010000082.1 GCA_012520815.1 Clostridiales bacterium | reverse complement strand
TTTATACTGTTAATCATAGAGAACACCTATCCTTTGTTTGTATTAGTTAGTCGCTAAATACTTTATCACAAAGTGGTGTTCTCTTGTTTTTTATTTTCCATTATCCGAATAAAATTTTACGCTAGCTCTATTTCAGTTCTATATATGTACATATTAACAATTAAGAAACAGTACATTAGTACTATTAAATTTAGTATTGCACAATTATGTCATAGTTCATATTTTGTTCATAGTTCTTTTAATTTCATTTCACATTATAAACATCAAATATTAACTTTTCAATAATATACTACTACTATCGAAAGAGAAAACCCTCTTCGATAAAATTTTCATAATTTTTAGTTTGTGATTATTCACAAACCTCCTCCCTTTTATTTATTATACAAAAATCAACCAAATAACCAAACAAAAAGAGATGTGATTTCACATCTTTTTTTGTTTCTAAAGATAGGCCTTATATCTTTTAAATATCATTATTGGAATAACATTTAAAATATCATTAAAGTCGTTATCCCTATACATTATATTCAATTAAGAGTCAGCCAGCCTTCTTCATATCCTTTTTGATTCTTTTTACCAGTGAAATTTACACCTATTTTTCTTGCTATTTTCATCGAAGGGATATTTTCTCTATCTATTTCTACAAATAGTTTTTCTACATCAAGGTACTTACGTGCATATTCAATTACTGCCAAAGTAGCCTCTGTTGCATATCCCAAACCCTGATATTGTTTGGCAATTAAATATCCTAGTTCACAAGCGATATCGCCATCCTTTTCTATCACATCAATGCCAGCCCTGCCAATAATTTCCCCAGTACTTTTTAATTCTACTATCCACATTCCGTATAAATAAAAATGATAAACTTTCTTTATATATTGCCTTGTATATTCCAATTCATCTTCTATATTAGCAAACAAATCTGGCATATATTTCGTAACTTCTTTATCTTTATATATTTCGTATAGCTTATCCACATCTTTCTCGCAGATTTCTCTTATTATTAACCTATCTGTAGTAATCACTGTCACTGGTTCTCCCACAGAATGTCCATATATAAGTTTTATATAATTCAAATCTAAGTTATCAAAATCTTCAAATAATGCACTTGCCCTACTTAGATTTTGATCTCCTGAATGAGGATTTATAAACCCTAAACATGGCATCTTTGCGTTAGCTGCTGCCATAACGCCATTCTCTGAATCCTCGATAACCATACACTCATGGCAATCAATGCCTAATTTATCAGCCGCCATAAGAAATACATCTGGCGCAGGTTTGGATTTTCCAATATCAGCCCCACTTACAAGTATATGGAAACAATCCTCTAAGCCCATTTTCTTTATGTTCCTTTTAATCTTTTCCATAGATGAAGAGGATGCCACAGCTAGCATCAGATCTGTTTTTTCGTGCAGATATTTGACAAAACGGACTACACCAGATACCTCTGGATAGCCCGATTCACTTATCATCTCTTCAAGATATTTATCTGCTTTTAAATTTATAGAAGTGACATTTTCTCCTCCAATATTAAAATCAGAAATAATACCTTTCCATAAATTTTCAACTGTACCGCCTATATATTGCTTATAGTAGTCATATTCTATTTCAATTTGAAATAATTCATTAAGCATTTGGCTGGTTGCCTCAAAATGTACCAGTTCACTATCTACCAGCACACCATCCATGTCAAAGATTATAGCCTTTAACACTTTTCTGGTTCAGGATATTCCTCACCAAAAGTATCTACTGTTACTTTTGACATTTTCTGAACCTCTATTGGTCTGTCACCAAAATCTGTCATACATTCTGCAATTTTATTAACATTTTCCATTCCTTCAATAACCTTGCCAAATGCTGCATACTGACCATCAAGATGTGGTGAATTCTTGTGCATTACAAAAAACTGAGAACCTGCTGAATCTGGGTGCATTGCTCTTGCCATTGATAAAACACCTTCTGTATGAACAAGATTATTTTCAAAACCATTGCTTGAAAATTCACCTTTAATACCGTAACCAGGTCCGCCCATACCTGTTCCATCAGGGCATCCTCCTTGAATCATAAAACCGTTTATTACTCTGTGAAAAATAAGTCCATCATAGTATCCTTTATTGATAAGACTAATGAAGTTGTTTACTGTATTTGGAGCGATTTCAGGATAAAGTTCTGCCTTAAATACATCTCCATTTTCCATTGTAATTGTTACTATTGGGTTCTGTGCCATTTATTTCCTCCTGCATATGTGTTTATTTTATATTGAAACGCATTAGTTATGCATTTATCACTATATATAAAATTCTTTCCGTTAATATATAAATTATATCTGTTATTCAAAAATACTTGATGTCTCCAAGCATAAAGTTTTTAGAAACCTCTTCCGCCACCACCGTGACTACGTCCACTTGAACTACGATGCGAAGATCCACCACTGTGGCCACCACCGCTGCTTGTGCTTGATTCAATCTTTCTAGATGTAGTTGTTGTATTAATATATACATCCTGATGACGAATCACATTAAGACTACCTGGTCGTAAATATGTTTTTCCATTTACTGTCATCTTTGTACTTCTACTATATGCCATAATTGATACTACTATCAATGCAATTACAAGCGGAACAACTATAATTGCAACTGGACTTTTAAAGAATGCTTTTGCCTCAGAGCCTTCTTCACCCATTATTTCTTCGTATATGTAGTAATATGAACCACCCTTGGTGAAATTATCCTCATAAAATTCATCCCAGTTATCATATTTACCTGAGTACCAATTCTCTATAAATTGATCGTGTCTGCTATCATTAATATAATCTTTTGCACATTTAGCTACACCTTCAAATACTGCTTCGCAGGCCTTAGCATATTCTGCCTCTTTCATATTCATATAATAGTATGCATCATCCAATAGTTCTTCAACATCTTCATCATCTACATACAAAATACAAATACCTGCTGTTGAAATATATATTTCTCGGCTATACATATCTATAAGAAACAAGAAACCTGAGCCATCACAATCATCCCATCCAAAATTACCGTTGTCATAAAAATCATCTGCATATGCTCGTACTGATTTTCCTGTATCTTCATCCACTGTGCATACCACAAAATCTAATTTATATTTCTCACCATACTCTTTTGCTATTCTTGTAAGGCCCTCTATTTCAGCTCCAGTAAAGATATCTGCATCATCAAATACCTTTGGATGTTCTGGACTATAGGCATACACACCTGCAGAGATAACTATTATAAATGCTAATAATACAATTTTACCAAATTTTTTTTTCATTATAGTAGCCCTCCAAACAGTAACATTATTCCTTCCATGCCTGCAAATATTCCAAAAAACCATAATGCCATTTTTTTCTTAGATAATGGTAATTTACCTACAATCTTTCCTGTCTGTCCGTTGACTGCAAAGAAGTAATCTTTATTTTTATATTTGTAGTTCAGCATCCATACTGGGAACAATGTGTACATTGCTCTATTTCTTCTGAGTCTAGTTCTACTATTTGTAATTTTAATGCTACTGTATCCCTTTATTGTATCTCTACATTCTTTAAATGCATATGAGTTGGCTCTTCTTTCAGCTCTATAATTCATTTCTTCTTTTGTGAAATTATATTTCTCAGAGCAATATCCTGATAAGTAGGGCATCTCAAACTTAGTCATATCGTTATAATCAAATGGCTCTAACTTATCCATAACATCATCAGGCATCCTTGCAGATGCATCTGCAGGTATTTTATCATATGAAGCTTCAATTTCTCTTAATATCTTATAATGAGATGTATGAGTATATTCCATATCTCCTTTACGTTCTCGCTTTACCCTTGTTGCATCAGCTGTCATATCTACATGGGCATCATAATCGTAAAGCCAAAATGGAACATAAATTCCTTCTATGCTGTTTACTGTTGCCTCTTTCTTGAAACAAGATGGAGTCAACATTCCTTTTCTAGTCCAACTAGCAAACTTCTCTTTTGCCATGGCTTTGTTTAGTCTAAATGGAATAACTGCCGCTGGCATTAATTCCCCATTTAACCTATTCTTTATTAACGCAGGGCTTCCACAGTAGCTGCACATCGTGGCTGATGTGTGTTCATCTGTAAGAATCTCAGCACCACAATTACTACATTTGTAGGAATCAAATGAACCATATTCACTTTTATCCTCTGTGGCATCTTCTACATCACATTCATAGCTATCTGTTTCCGTATTCATCTCTGAAACATTCACATGTTTACCACAGTAATCGCATACCATTTCACCCTGAACGCCGTCGAATTCTATAGGCGCTCCACATCCGGGGCATTTGTATGTATTTACCATCTTCTCTTCCTCCCATGTTCATATATTTATAGCCTATAACTATCTTATTATAGCATATACCATATATATTACATATATTAAAACCATAATAATACCCTCTTTTTGACTGATTTTGTCCCTTGATTTTCCAAATAAAAATGTAACTGCACATATCACAAGCAATATAGCAATATCCATAAATGAATTGAAAATAACTGGTATAGGACTAATTACAGACGACACCCCTAATATCAGCAAAATGTTGAAGATATTTGATCCAACCACATTACCAATAGCAAGAGAAGTTTCTCCTTTCCTAGCTGCAACAATCGAGGTAACAAGCTCTGGAAGTGATGTTCCTATAGCTACTATAGTAAGACCCACCAATGTCTCTGACATGCCAAATTTCATTGCCAATGTGGACGCACTATCTACCACAAAATCTCCGCCAAACTTTATGGCTACGATTCCTCCAACTATAAATAAAATACTAACCCATAATTTCTGATTGCTTTCCTCTCCCTCTTCACCAGATTCCTTAAGGGCTGCTCTATGCTTTTGTGTAGCACGAACTGTAATATACATATAAGTTGCAAACAATAATAATAAAATCAATCCATCAAATCTTGAAAGAATTCCTGAATTTGAACCTTCTCTTGTAAAACCTGCCCAAGGCATAACAAAATCTGCTATCATTATAAGTAATACAGCTGTAATGCCTATCATATATGGCATATCACGTTTCATAACTACCTTATCCACTGCGATAGGTGAAATAATAGCACATATACCCAAAACAACAATTAAATTAAAAAGATTGGAACCAACTACATTACTAATAGCTATCTCATTAGCACCACTTAATCCAGCAGTTACACTAACCGCTAGTTCTGGAAGACTGGTTCCCATCGCTACAATAGTAAGACCAACTATAACACTTGGTATTTTAAACCTTTTAGCTACATTAGAACTTCCATCTACAAAGTAGTCTGCCCCTCTAACTAGCAAAGCAAATCCTGCAAGTAAAATTAACACATTTCTTAAAATTTCAAACATTTTCCTTCTCCTTTAAAATGTATGAACTACTATGAACTAGCATCCATTATATAATTGGACCTATGTCAATACTTTGGACACAAAAAGTTGAACTTTTTCTCTCTGCATAGCATTAATACGGAGAGAAAGATTATTAAGCTACAAGAGCCTCATCTTCAACCTGCTGTGGGGTTTTATAA
>JAAYNM010000081.1 GCA_012520815.1 Clostridiales bacterium | reverse complement strand
GCTTCTGTTTTTATATTCTGTAAAATGCAATTAGAAAATAAATTTGAAATTTAAAAACTTACAAGTTTCTAGAAATTGGGTAACTCTACTATCTAATTAGGTACGAGTTTCGCAATTATCTATTTTAAGTCTTTACTATTTTAGAAACTGGTCCGTTTCCCGATTTTTACGAGATAGGGACCAATCCATAATCTAAACGAATTCACTTTGATAATGTTACAGATTTAGTTATCTTTGCTAAACCTGTAGAATATTTGTATATTCTATGTACAAAGGTTACTTTATCTAAACTGTCAGCAAAATTAGTTTTTTTCAATTAACGTATTTTCAAAAAATCAATCACATCTTGCCACACCTTCCTTTTGCTTTTTGCCTCCCACACACATCTGCAAGCGTTGACATCACTTCCATAATCAATATAAATAGTTTTTCTATTATCTGCACCAGCAAATCCCACAGGTATAGTAATATCAAATACACCTTCTTCATTTATTGTATATGTTTCTATTATTTTATCTTCGCTAGGACTTCTAAAATCTCTTGTATATCCATCTATCAGATATATACGGATTTCTCCTGACATAAGGGTCCCCATGCAGTGCATTTCTATATCCCACTGTCCATTTTCGCCAAATGTAAATGTGCACTTTGAACCTCCATCCACAATTCCATTTTCAATTGTACCCACATTTTCTATTTCGGGTTCTACATCATACTTTATCTCAAGAATACGTACCACTAATATGGCAAATATCAAGACCAGTATATAAAAAAGTTTTCTATTAATTCTAATCGACATTTTTCCTCTCCAATACAGCCTATATTACAGACACTATCTCCTACAAATCAAACAATGATAACTGATTACTCTCTGGCAAGTCGCCAAATAGTCCCATATCATTCATCATATCAATAACAGTTTTACTTACCTTTGTTCTCTGTCTAAAGTCATCTCTTGATAGGAATTTGCCATCCTTCGCAGCCTCCACTACAGCCTCAGCCGCCTTATCGCCCATACCGTCTATTGTAGCAAAAGGTGGAAGTAATTTCCCATCTACAATCTGAAATCTTGTAGCCAAAGAATTGTACAAGTCTACTTTTGCAAATTCCAAACCTCTTGCATACATTTCTTGGACTACTTTCATATCCTTTACAGTTTCTTGTTCTTTTGGCGTTAAAGTATCTTTTCTTCTCTTATAATCCTCAATAAAGAATTGTAGCTTGTCCTTACCCTGACACATTATTTCATAATTGAACGCAGATGCTCTAATACTAAAATAGGCCGCATAGTAAGCAAGTGGATAAAACACTTTAAAGTATGCTATTCTATATGCCATCATTACATAGGCTGCAGCATGAGCCTTAGGAAACATATACTTAATTTTTTTACATGACCATATATACCATTCTGGTACGTCATTTGCAAGCATTGCTTCCTCCCATTCAGGCTTTAGACCTTTACCCTTACGTACCGATTCCATAATAGTAAATGAAAGTTCTGAATCCATTCCCTTGTTGATAAGGTATGTCATAATATCATCTCTAGTACAAATGGCTGTAGAAATAGTAGCTTTACCCTCTTCTATAAGTGTCTGCGCATTTCCTAGCCATACATCAGTTCCATGAGATAAACCAGAAATTCTTACTAAATCTGAAAATGTCTTTGGCTGCGTATCTATAAGCATTTGAATAACAAATTCTGTTCCAAATTCTGGTATGCCAAGGGAACCTAGAGGACATCCATCTAAGTCTTTAGGTGTAATTCCAAGAGCATCTGTACTTGCAAATAGTGACATTACCTCCTGATTATCTAATGGTATAGTCTTTGCATCAAGCCCTGTCAAATCTTCTAACATTCTAATCATAGTAGGATCATCGTGTCCTAGTATATCTAATTTTAAAAGATTATGATCTATAGAATGGTAGTCGAAATGGGTTGTAACGGTCTTAGTTGTCATATCATTTGCTGGTCGTTGTACTGGTGTAAAGGTATATATTTCATTACCATATGGAAGAACAATAATTCCACCTGGATGCTGTCCTGTAGTACGTCTAACACCAACACACCCCTTAGCAATTCTTTCTATCTCACAACTTCTCTTTGTTATACCTCTATCTTCATAATAACCTTTAACATAGCCATATGCAGTTTTTTCTGCCAATGTACCAATTGTTCCTGCTCTAAAAGTCTGTCCCTTACCAAATATTACTTCTGTATATTCGTGGGCTTTACTTTGGTATTCACCAGAGAAATTTAAATCAATATCTGGTTCTTTATTTCCCTTAAAACCTAGGAATGTTTCAAATGGTATATCAAACCCTTCTTTTGTTAGTGGTTCTCCACATACCGGACACGCCTTATCTGGCATATCACATCCTGCGCCACCTACATATTTTTTTACATCTTCTGAATCAAAATCTACATAATAACATTTACGGCACAAGTAATGTGGGCGTAGTGGATTAACCTCTGTTATTCCTGCCATTGTGGCCACAAATGAAGACCCAACTGAACCTCTTGAACCTACTAAATATCCATCCTCATTGGACTTCCATACAAGTTTTTGGGCGATTATATACATAACTGCAAAACCATTGGAAATAATCGAATTCAATTCCCTCTCTAGTCTCTCCGTTACTATATCTGGTAAATTTTCGCCATACATAGAATGAGCGGTATTATAGCAAATAGTTCTAAGTATTTCGTCAGAATTAGGTATAACAGGTGGTGCCTTATCTGGGAAGATGGGAGAAATATTTTCTACCATATCACTAATTTTATTTGTGTTCGTTACCACTACCTCATACGCCTTATCACTTCCAAGATATGCAAACTCTGCCAACATCTCCTGCGTAGTTCTTAGGAACAAAGGTGGTTGTTTATCCGCATCATCAAAACCTTTTCCTGCCATGATAATTCGTCGATATACTTCGTCTTCTGGATTTAAGAAATGAACATCACAAGTAGCAACTACTGGTTTATTGAATTTCTCACCTAATTCCACTATTCTTCTATTTATATCTTTCAGTTCTTCTATTGTAGCATTACCTTTATCAATCATAAATTGATTATTTCCCAGTGGTTGTATCTCAAGATAATCATAGAAGTTCACAAGTCTAGTTATCTGTGCATCGCTTTTTCCCCCATAAACTGCTTGATATAATTCTCCAGCTTCACAGGCACTACCAATTATGAGACCCTCTTTATATTTTAAATATGCACTCTTAGGAATACGAGGAAATCTATTAAAATATTTAATATGGGCATCTGAAACCAAACGGTAGAGATTTACTCTCCCCACTTCATTTGTAGCAATAATAATCGCATGATGAGTTGGCATTTTTTTAATTGACTCGGGTGAGGATTTAGAGAACTCATTTAATGCATCTAAGTCAAAAATCTCTCTCTCTTTTAACATCTCTATAAATTTAACAAATATCTTAGCTGTACAACCTGCATCATCTACAGCACGATGATGATGTTCTAACGGTATACCCAGTGCTTTTGCCACATTGTCTAATTTATATCTGGCAATAGTAGGTATAAGTATTCTTGCCATTGCTACCGTATCTACATAAGTTGCATCATATGGAATTCCTAGTTTCTTAGCATTATGTAATATAAAACTCATATCAAAATCTGCATTATGGGCCACCATTACTGAGTCTTTACAAAAATCCAAAAATCTTGGTAATACATCATCTATCGTTTGAGCATCTAGCACCATTTCATCGCTTATGCCCGTCAAATTCTCGATTTTATATGGTATTGGCTTTTGTGGATTTACAAATTCACTAAAGTGGTCAACAATTTTACCACCCTGGATTTTTACCGCACCTATCTCGATTATACTATCAGTAAGAGCTGAAAGTCCTGTGGTTTCTAGGTCAAACACTATATACGTCTCATCTATATTTTGCCCTTTTGAATCTGTAACAACACCCTTTAAATCATCTACAAGATAGGCTTCAACCCCATAAATAACTTTAAAATCTAAGGTTTTATCCTGACTCTTGTACTTCCATTTTAGATTGTCTATAGCATGCAATGCTTCTGTAAATCCTTGAACATTTCCATGGTCAGTGATAGCTAATGCCTTATGTCCCCAAGAAACAGCTTGGTTTATAATAGACGCTGCGTCTGATACACCATCCATATCACTCATCTTTGTATGGCAGTGAAGCTCTACGCGCTTGTCTACACTTAAATCCATACGCTTTACTCTAAAATCGCTGCCCTTCATAATTCCTACAACTGAAGATATTGAAACTTCCTTATCATATGTATCAAACATACATATTCCTTTAAGTTTTATGAAGTTTCCCTTTTTTATACCATCCAATGTTTCTACAAGTTCATCATTTTTTACAAACAGCTTTGACTTAATAGAATCTGTATAATCTGTTATAGAAAAAGTAACTATTGTTCTTTCATTTCTGATTTCTCTAGTTTCTACACTTATAATTTCGCCATGAATTATTGTCTCGCCTGTCTCTGCATTTACCTCACTAAGAGGCATAATATCCCCATCAAAACTTCTTCCGAAAATGACATCGGGGTTATCTGCTCTTGTTGTAAATTTCTCCCTGCGATAGTTTCCGTATACTTTTTTTTGTGAATCGCCGAATTTACCTTTACCTGCGGATTTAGTATCTTCAGCAGTTTTTCCTGTATTTTTTTCAGTTTCCTTACCTGCATCCTTAATTGATTCTTTAGTATCATCATTATTTTTAGTTGAACCATCACCGCCTACTATAGAATCTACATTATTTTCGCCTTCTTCATTTTTACTATTAACAATGGCAAATTGTCTAGATATAAGTTTGGATTGATTTTCACTTATGATTTCATTTTTCTTGGTATATTTATCTAATACAGGTTCAATCATTTTAAAACTAATGTTTACATTAACATCGCATCTATCATTAAAAATTTCCTGCAAAATTTTTCTTAAGTCTTCAAGTTTGGCACAATTTATAGTAGTCTCTTCCACACTAATAATCATATCATTGCCTTCGAACTCTATTTTATCTTTTTTTAAAATGGTGTACATTATAATGCTTGTATTACGAATTTCTTCCAAAATACTTTCCTTATATGCTTCATAAAGGTTTTTTGGTGTGTACATATCTGAAAGTTTAAACCTACAATTAATTGATACTGTGATATTTCCATTAGAAAAAAGCTGATCCTTCATGGCCTTTGTTACTACAGTTAGGTCCTTGTTTTCAATCAGCTTTTCGCTATATATATGTACTTTTATAGAATTCGCTTCTCTACAAGCTACAATTTTTTCAACTTGCACTTGTAAGAAGAGATCATTTAAAACCTTTGTTAATTTTAAATCTGGAAATACTGTAAAAAAATCTTTAGCATTTGCCATTATTCCACCATCCATATTCTTTTGTTTGCTTGTTTTACTTCCCCCAGTTTTGCAACTCATTTTCTAATACGTTTAATAATTCGCCTTCTGGAACTTTTTTAACCACTTCACCTTTTTTGATTAAAAGGCCTTCATTAGTTCCACCAGCTATACCTATATCGGCTTCTCTTGCTTCACCTGGGCCATTTACAGCACATCCCATTACAGCTACTTTTATATCTAAATGGTCATATTTTGTAACCATATTTTCCACTTCATTGGCAAGACCTATCAAATCAATCCTAGTTCTTCCACAAGTAGGGCAAGAAACTACCGATATTCCACCTTTTCTAAGCCCTAATGTTTTAAGGATAAGTTTTGCTGTCTTTATCTCTTCTACTGGCGCACCTGTAAGTGAAACACGGATAGTATCACCAATTCCCTGTCCAAGAATCATTCCAAGACCTACAGATGATTTTATATTACCTGAGAATATAGTTCCTGATTCAGTAATTCCTACATGAAGAGGGTATTTTGTCTGCTTTGCAATAAGTTCGTGAGCCTTAACACACATAAGCACATCGGAAGATTTGATACTAATAACAATATTATCATATCCTAGATCCTCGATTATCTTAACTTTATCAAGCGCACTTTCCACTATACCTTCTGCAGTGACAAATCCGTACTTTTCTAAAATAGATTTCTCAAGGGATCCACTATTCACACCTACACGAATAGGAATTTGTCGATCCTTTGCTACATCTACTACTGCCTTTACTTTATCCATACCTCCAATATTTCCTGGATTTATACGAATCTTATCAGCACCATTTTCCATAGCTGCAATGGCTAACTTGTAGTCGAAATGGATATCTGCAACAAGAGGAATATGAATATGCTTTTTTATTTCTGAAAGTGCAACAGCAGCCTCCATATCTGGAACTGCGCATCTTATGATTTCACATCCAGCTTCCTCAAGTTCAAGAATCTGCTTCACCGTAGCCTCTACGTCCTGAGTCCTTGTATTTGTCATAGATTGTATAAGTATGGGGTTTCCTCCACCAATAACTTTATTTCCAATCTTAATTACTTTTGTTTCATCTCTGTACATATAATACCTCACACAAGTAAATTGCATCGTTTATGTTCTTAAATTTTCAAATATATAGAATGATTCATTATTCAAACATTCTAAAATAGTTGAATCACTAAAATAGTTGAATCACTAAAATAGTTGAATCACTAAAACAGTTTAAAAATATCTTGGAATAATACAAATACTGCAAATAGCATAATTAGAACCATCCCAGCTAAGTGGAAATATTCTTCATGCTTTACAGGTCTTCTAAAGATTACCTCAAGTACCTGGAATAATAATCTTCCTCCATCTAAACCTGGAATAGGTAATAAGTTCATTACACCTAAATTTGCACTAAGTAACATAGTTAAGTTAGCAATAATTAAGAAAATGTAAAGTACACCATCGCTTTTACTCTCCTGATATGCTGTATCAATATAGTCAACTATACCAACTGGCCCAGAGAAATCCTTTACAGTAACTTGACCTGTAAATAGCATACCTATACTCTTAAATACTGTACTTATCTGATATCCAACCTCCACAGTAGCATATTTTAATACACCAATTGCATCTGTTTCCACTCTACCTTGATTATATGAAAAGCCAAGGGAATACCCGCCACTAGAGAAAACAGGAGTTACATCCCTTTTTATCTCCTCATCATCTCTAAGCAGTACTATATTTAACTCTTCATTATCAAAAGCATTCTTACTTAAATATTCCACAAAATCCGACGAACTAGCAAATTCATTATCATTAATAGACTTTATTATATCACCTTTTTTTGCTCCAGCTTCTTTTAAAGGTCCATCTTCACTTATTTCAATGATTTCTACCTTTTCACTTTGAGAGGAGTATGTGAATCCCAATACATATCTTTCAACATATTCCGGCTTAATCTCTGCCCTATATTCCTCGCCCTCTCTCATATAGGTAATAACAACTACATCCTCTGAAATCGGATTTGCAAACTGCTCTAAATAAATTTGGCGTGAAATATCTATATTTGCTCCATTAAAGGATGTTATAACATCGCCCTTCTTTAGTCCTGCTATATCTGCTGGTGAGCCACTTTCGATTTGTGTAACTTCTGGTTTGTCATATCCAACTACACCTATAACGACTACAGCTAACACGAATGCTAACACAAAATTAAATATTGGACCTGCCAATACGATTGACATTCTAGCCCATACTGACTTACTTTCAAATGCCCTTGATAAGTCCTCACTTGTTCTGTCTTCTTCTGAAAGTAACTCTTTATTTAGCATCTGACAAGCTCCGCCAAACGGTACTAACTTAAATGAATATAAAGTCTCACCTTTTGTAAAGGAGAAAAGTCTAGGTCCAAAACCTATAGAAAACTCAATAACCTTAACACCATTTTTCTTTGCTAATATAAAATGACCAAACTCGTGTATAAAAATCAATAAGCTAAATACAATAACTGCCATTAAAATACTCATTTTACCACCTGCTCTCAATGTATTCGTAAGTTTCCTTCTCCACAGAAAGAATTCTATCTATATCTGGATTTTCAGATAATCTATGATTTTCCATCGCCCCTTGAATAATATCTGTAATTTCAAGGAATCGTATTTTTCTATCTAAGAATTTTGCTACAGCCATCTCATTTGCTGCATTAAACACTGTAGGCAATGTTCCACCTTTTCTTCCTGCCATAAATGCCATCTTTAATCCAACAAAATTTTCTAAATCAGGTGTATAAAAATCAATCTTACTTATCTTCGAAAAATCTACTCTTGGAGAATCAAGCAACACCCTTGACGGATAAAACAGGGCATATTGAATAGGTAATCGCATATCTGGTGTTCCAAGCTGTGCCATTACACCACCATCTCTAAACATAACCATAGAGTGAATAAGGCTTTGTGGTTGGATTACCACCTCCACATCATCATAGGACACGCCAAATAACCATTTCGCTTCCATTACTTCTAGTCCCTTGTTCACCATAGTAGCAGAATCAATAGTGATTTTCCTACCCATTGACCAATTTGGATGTTTAAGTGCATCCTCTAATTTTACATTCTGCATCTGCTCCCTAGTCCATCCTCTAAACGGACCACCTGAGGCTGTTAAAAGTATCTTTTCTACTTCTTTAGGATTTTCTCCGTTAAGACATTGGAAAATAGCACTGTGTTCACTATCCACAGGTAATATCTTTACATTATTTTCATCTGCTAACGGAATAATGATATGGCCTGCTGTGACTAAAGTTTCTTTATTGGCAAGTGCAATATCTTTATGAGCCCTGATTGCTGCAATTGTTGGTTTAATACCTATCATACCCACCACCGCAGTTACGACTATAGATGCACTTTCTACAATAGCTGTCTCAATTAAACCATCCATTCCTGACACAATCAAAACATCTACATCTCGAATCAGTGTTTTAAGTTCTTTTGCTTTTTCTTCATCCCAAACACATACTATTTCTGGTCTGAATTCGCGTATTTGTTCCTCTAATTTCTTTATATTACTACCTGCAGCCAAAGCTACAACATTTAATTCCTTGCTGTTTCGTCGCACAATATCCAATGTCTGTGTTCCAATTGATCCGGTAGATCCCAATATAGATATATTCTTCATATATGTTTCCTTCCATTTATACTACAAAAATAAGTATATAGTAAATAACAGGGGCAATGAAAATCACACTGTCAAATCTGTCTAGTATTCCACCATGACCTGGTATTAATGTTCCATAATCCTTAACATCATAATTTCTCTTGATTGCGGAGGCTGATAAATCTCCAACCATAGAGACCAATCCTGCAATACCACAAAGTAGTGCAAATGAAATGATTGGATGTGCCACAGCCTCAAGCTGTCCGCCAATAATAGCTCCATAAATTGCTCCAACTGCAACTGCACCTACTATGCCGCCAACTGCACCCTCTATAGATTTTTTAGGACTAAGCACTGGCGCTAGCTTATGCTTCCCACAAGTAACTCCTGTAAGATATGCAAATGTGTCACAAATCCATGAACCAATAAACACTAGCCAAAATGTATATATACCATCTTCAGTAATTCTGAGCAAATACAAAAATGACATAAGCACAACTACATAAATAAATCCAAATACTGCCATCATTATCTGTTCCGTTTTGTACTTAGGAAACAAAAATACATAAGCCGATAATATAACCAACAAATAGGCTATAATTACTATTAGTAAATACTTTGTACCAGTAAAACGAATGGTCGCAAAGTATGCAACAGTCGCTATATATCCAAGTATACCCAATATACTCTTTTCTATCTTTATAACACGGAATATCTCATACAAACCAATCAGAGAAATAACAAAGACTAGAGCAAACATAACATCTCCACCCAAAAGTCCTGCTGCCAAAATGATAACTGCAAGAACTGCTCCACTTATTGCTCTAGAAAGAAATGATTTATTCATTAGATTTTTTATTGCCATTACTGTTCCTCCTGGTCATTTGTATTTACTTTTCCATATCTTCTATCTCTTTTGTTATATTGTTCTACAGCCTTTAATAATTCAAATTTATCAAAATCTGGCCATAAGCAATCTGTAAAATAAAATTCTGTATATGCCAACTGCCACAGTAAGTAGTTGGATAGTCTCTGCTCGCCACTTGTTCTAATGAGCAAATCTGGATCCGGAATATCATTAGTATCAAGATATGTTTCAAATATTTTATCCGTAATATCTGTAACTGCTAACTTATTCATGCTTACATCACTTGCCATTTTTTTCACTGCCCGAATCATCTCATCTCTGCTACCATAATTGATGGCAATAGTAAAATTCAAACCTGTATTATTCCTCGTGGCATCCTCAAGCAATGAAATCTTTTCCTGTAATACTTCTCTTAGCTTACTCTTGTCTCCTATAATTCTTACTTTCATATTGTTTTTAGTGGATCTTACAATACTATCTGTAAGATAATCCTCTAAAAGCTTCATAAGTGCACTTACTTCTTTCTCTGGGCGATTCCAGTTCTCAGTAGAAAAGGCATAAACTGTTAGATATTTAATACCAATATTAAATGCATCCTCACAAATAGTTTCTACTGTCTGCGCACCTTTTTTATGTCCGTAATTTCTAGGCATCAAATGCTTTTTTGCCCATCTTCCATTACCGTCAAGAATAATCGCTACATGATTTGGTATCCTCATGTTGCTCGTATCTATATTTTTCTTTGCCATTGCTTCCTCCGGATGATTTTATTTGTAAAAATAATCCAATTTAAATCACATAATAGAAAAGGGCTTTATTAAAAGCCCTTATTTGCATAAGTTATAAATGTATTACTAAACTGTAAGAATCTCTTTAGTTTTATCTTCAACTGCCTTATCTACTGCATTTACATACTTATCTGTAAGTTTTTGAACTTCATCTTCAATAATCTTAACTTCGTCATCTGAAATTTCATTTGCCTTATTCTGTTTCTTAAACAAGTCATTTGCATCTCTTCTTACGTTTCTAATAGCCACTTTAGCGTTTTCGCCTTTTTTCTTAACATCTTTAGCAAGTTCTTTTCTTCTTTCCTCTGTAAGTTCAGGGAAAATAAGACGTACAACCTTACCATCATTGCTTGGTGTAAGGCCAAGATTAGAATTCACAATAGCTTTTTCAATTTCTTTAATGAGACTTGACTCCCAAGGCTGAATCTGAATTATTCTAGCTTCTGGAACTGAAATATTAGCCACCTGCTGAAAAGGTGTAGGAGTTCCATAATAATCTACTTTAAGCTTATCTAAAATATGTGGATTAGCTCTTCCTGCTCTTATAGTAGAAAAATCTGATGTAAGTGTGTCTATTGTTTTTTCCATTTTTTCTTCAAATTCTAGTAATCTCTCGTCCATAATAAATAATATCCTTTCAAATATATAAATTTCTATTTATTTTATTCTACTGTAATCTTTGTTCCAGTAAACTTTCCAGTTACTGTGTTAATAATACTATCTTTTTCATTAAGTCCAAAGATGAGCATTGGCATCTTGTTCTCCATCGCAAGTACTGAAGCTGCTAAGTCAATAACCCCAAGTTTCTTGTCAATAACATCAACAATAGAAATCTGGGTGAATTTTTTCGCATTTGGATTCTTAGATGGATCTGAATCATATACGCCATCAATAGATTTTGCAGAAAGTACTACATCTGCCTCAATCTCCACTGCTCTAAGTACTGTACCCATATCGGTTGAAAAATAGGGATGCCCAATCCCACCTGCAAAGAAAACAACCATTCCTTTTGTAAAGTACTTGTTTGCTCTGTCCTTTGAGAACAACTTTGTAAATGAACCGCACTCAAATGGTGTAAGTACTTGTGTCATCATACCCTCTGTTCTAAAAATCTCGGAAACATATATACAATTCATAACTGTGGCAATCATACCAATAGCATCTGCTTTAGTACGATCAATCTTCTCACTAGTTCTTCCTCGCCAGAAATTACCACCACCAATAACTATGCCAACTTCTATATTTTGATCTACAAGAGCCTTAACTTGCTTTGCTACCTCAACAACTGTAGTCTCATCAAATCCTGTTTTCTTATCTCCTGCAAGTGCCTCTCCACTTAGCTTGAGTAATACTCTTTTATATTTATCCATTGCCGTATCCTCTCGTAAGTTTTTATTTGCTAAATGTATCATCAAATAATGATTTGTAATCTATCTCTGCATAGCACTGTGAAATAGAACCCTCTATAGCTGCGCCATTGTTAATCTGTACAGATTTTGATTTAATGTTACCTTTTATAACTGCTGTTCCATCAACAATAACTGGTCCCTGAACGTCTATATCACCTTTGATAGCTCCACCGATGACAGCAGAGGCTGCAATAACATTTCCAATAATAACAGAACCATTGCCAATCTTTACTGTACCCTCGCTAATCATATCACCTTCGATTTTAGCATTGTTTGCAAAAATCTCCTTAGCTTCTGATGTTCCAGCTACTGTACCAGTAACAACAAGTTTACCCTTTACATGAATATCGCCTGTTATCTTGCCATATACATTCATTGAACCTGTAGATGCAATATTACCTGTAACTGCTGTGCCTTTAGTAATTTCAGTAATTTCATCATCTGCTATTGGTATACCTTCAAATATCTCTTCTGCCATCGAATTCATTGTGTTTTCCACAAAAACTTCCTCCACTTCCTCAAGTTCTTCAACTTCTTCTATTTCTTTAACATCTTCTATTTTAGAGTTGTTCTCTGACTCATTGGATACTTTGTTTAAATCATCTGACATCTCACTTAGTTCCTGATTCTTTACTTCTGCATCCATAGAAGCTAAATTCTCGTCAACAGCATCTAACATACTATTAATGGTGTCCATATCTAATCCGTCCATTTCTTCATCCAATGTATTCACCATTTCTTCCTCGTCTTCTGTACCTACCAAATCGGCATTAGCTTGTTGCTTCTTGTTTCCATTTGACTTGCCTTTGGTATTATCTGTCTTTTTTGTCTGATTATTACTTTTATCTGCCTTAGCCACTGTAGCTTCCTCTGTAGGATCATCAGCTACCAATTCATTCACTGCTTGGGCAAGATCATCCTTAAATTCTTTTAAAAAGCTCATTTCAAACCTCCATTTAATTCGCTAATATCTGCTGAATCGTTGCAGTATCTTTATCAATTGCTTTTATTTCAAAGCCTTCATCTAATAACATTTCGATTAGAACTGGCAATGTTTCTACTGTAGTGGTTTTTGATGCGGAATCATGCATAAGTACTATTGCAGTATTCATACGAAATATATCTGTTTCAATGTTTGCCATAATTTCGTCAACTGTAAGCAAGTTTCCACTTGCATCACCACTTGACACATTCCAATCATAATATGTATATCCATGAGTGTTTAGATAATCAATACATTCATGAATATCAACTACAGCTGTACTATTTGCGCTTCCTCCAGCAAACCTATATATCTTTACATCTATTCCCGTTACATTATATACAAAATCATGTATCTTTGTAACATCTTCGATAAAGCTTGCTAAATCCTTGTAAATCTCACTATAATTATGGGAATATGAGTGTAACCCTAATGTATTACCACTTTCAACAATGGATTTATACCTTCCGATTGATTCCTCATCGTCTTTTGCCAATACGAAAAACGTTGCTTTTACTCCATATTGCTCCAATATAGAAATAATCTTTTCTGTATTTTGACTCGGACCATCATCAAAAGTTAGATAAACTGTCTTGCCATATCCTCTTTTTTGTGTATCGCCAGCTGGTGTAGTAGTCTCCATCTCTTTTGTACTTGTGGGTGTTTCCCCCTCAGTGGTTGAATCACTCTCATTATCTGTTATAAATCCATCTAGATCATCACTTGTTCTTTCAGTCTTATCAATCTGCACCTGCTTTTGAGCTAAATCATTATCGCTAAGTACTCTTAGATGCTTCTTTCCATACACATCAATACTAGCCTCTAGTCTGCCTTCTTCTTTGTATGAAAGCAACTCATCAACTTGATTTTGCAATGAAATAACCTTACACATAAGGATAATGCACAAAACAATAGGTATAATAATCAAAATCATTACAGTAATAATAACCGCCTTTTTTATGCGATTTATTCGCTTACGTCTTAGGTCAATTTCCTGACTATCTTCCACGTTTGACATCTCAAAATAACCCTTTCCATCTTAATGTGCATACGCAGTTATTGTAACACATTTTATCGTATAGTAAAAGAAATTTTTAATTTTTCTCTACCACTTGACCATCACTATTTATTAGGATGTTCACTGACATATCCATTATTTGCTTAAAAATATCATTTGCTTCCTGACCTGATACATCTTTAGTTGCATAATTCTGACTTTTACAAGGAATCAATCCTACTGTCAATGTATCATCCTCTTCTATAGTAGCTTGTACCATTACCGTGTCTACTGCATAATTTTCAAATAAAAAATTGCCTATTCCATAAAAAATATATTTTTCATTATATATTTCGGCACCCTGAAGGGTATGGCTATGACAACCTATAATTAAATCTGCACCCGCATCTGCATATCCATGTGCCACATTATATTGATAATCCTGAATTGTTGTATCTTTATTTTCACCAAAATGTACTAGAACAACAACTGCCTGAACTCCTGCACTTTTCAATCTTGTAATCTCAGCCTTTATCATTAAGTACCTGTCTGTACTTTCATATGTTGTTAACTGTCCTACCTTTGCTGGCCCTGCATACCAATCAACCCTAGGTACGACTCTGTTAGCAGCAAGAACTGCTACCTTTTTACCACTAACCTCATAAATAGCTGGGGACAATGCCTCCTCTAAATTATTTCCTACACCTACATAATCCACACCCACACTATTAAGGGCATTCATTGTATCTATCAATCCCTCTTCACCATAGTCCATAGTATGATTATTTGCTAATGTAACCACATCTATCCCTAATTCACTTATGATTTTTTCATAGGCCGTGGGGCTTTTGTAATACCACTTTTCATAATCCACTTTGTGCTCATCTCCAGCATCCGATGCCACATATTCATGGTTAATTCCCGAAACGGAGGATTCCTTAAATATAGAAATTATATTGGGAGAAAATATCCCCAAAAGCCCATTAGTATTATAGCTATTCCATGCTTTATCACCAATATACACATCACCAACAAAAGCCATTGATACCGGTTGGTATAATGGCTTAGTTGTCTCTTCTATTTCTTTTTTAGTACTAGTTTCTTTGTCAATACTTGACTCTTTATTCTCTCTTTTACTAGTTGTTTCTTTAACATTTTCATTGGTTTCACTATCTGCACACAGATCATCAGATGTGGGTGCCAAATCTCTTTGAACCGTCCCACCTAAATATGCTACTATTAACATTAAAATCAAAGCTGTTACTGTAATTATAACTGTCTTAATTATAGTTGATTTGTTAATCCTGGATTTCATAAACTATTGCTCCGTTCTTTAATAAACGACCATTTTCGTATTTATTGGCGATAAGTACCTTGCCAGATACGTTGATCTCCTCATCGTTTCCAGAACAGTTTAATATAATTTCATATTTATGTCCACAATTATCGCACTTTTGGTAATGCAAAACTTTTTCATTTGGTATATCATAAATGTATTTTACATCTATCTCTCTAAATGCTGGAATTTTTTTTCTTAAATTTATAAGTTTTTTTACAAACTCTATTCTATCATTGTATTTTCCTGCTTCAATATCATCCCACGGCATACATCTTCTACAATCGGGGTCAAAGCTACCCTCCATGGCAATCTCTGTTCCATAATAAATACATGGTGATCCTGCCATAGTAAAAAGTGTAATCAACTGCTGTAAACAGGCATCTACATTTCCATCCACTCTATGCATAATACGGTCTGTATCATGAGAGTCCAGAAGGTTAAATGCCACTTCCATTTGCTGTGCAGTATACATACTATAGCAGCGATTTACTGCATATTCAAAATCTTGTCTCTTAAACTCTTTATTTGTCCAGAAATGCGTTATGCTATTTACGAAAGGATAATTCATAACAGCGTCATACTCATCACCCTTAAGCCACATCTTTGAATCATGCCATATTTCACCCATGAGATAAAAATCGGGTTTCATTTTTCTTAAGTCTACACGAAGTTTCTTTAAAAATGTATGGGAAATTTCATTTCCAACATCAAACCTTATACCATCGATATCATAATCCCTTATCCACTTTTGACATACCTGCGATAAGTAATCAGAAACTTCTGGGTTATTTGTATTAAGTTTTGGCATTTCGGCAAAGAATGCAAAGGAATAAAATTTGCCATCGGCTGTTGACCACTCATTTTTATCAAACGGCCATTTGTTAACGTAAAACCAATTAAACCATCTAGATTGTGGTCCCTTTTCCTTTACATCTAACCATCTATCAAACATCCATCCACTATGGTTAAATACGCCATCAAGCATTATTTTAATTCCAGCTTCATGTGCCTTATCCACTAAGGCGCGTAACACTTCATCATCTCCAAAGCATGGATCAACCTTTTCATAGTCCTTAGTGTCATACTTGTGATTGCTTCCTGCTTCAAAAATCGGATTGAGATATATACCTCCGATACCTAAATCTTTGATATATGGAAGTTTCATAATGATTCCCTCAAGATCTCCGCCATACCAATCAGCAGACATCTTGCGTTTTATCTCTTCATATCTCCATGGTTTTGTATCTTTGGGATTTCTGTCTGGATTACCATTACAAAATCTTTCTGGAAATATCTGATACCAAGTGATATTTTTAACCCACTCTGGAGTGGTTATTACATCTGAATCATTCAACCATGGGAACATAAAATATTGAGCTGATGCTCCTGTGTGACTCATATGTTCTATGGAATAAAAATCATCCTCCATCATACACCATATCTCATCACCGCAATGTAGTTCAAAGTAATATTTACATCTTTTAAATTCTGGTTCAACAATTATCTGCCATAGTTTATGATACTTTAATTTTACAATCTTCGTAATTTCCACTGAAGTTCCTTGCCAATTTTGGTTTCCACCTGCAATACCGTGGCTAAATGGATCTCCATAAATCAGATTGACTTTATCTACATCATATCCGGTTTTTAGATTAATTGCTAGTCTATCTGCATCCAGTGGATAACAGTAATTTTCATCTGTTCTATGGTACACTGCGGCTAAATTCATAATAGGCCTCCTTTAAAAAGTGATTTACTGATTAATTATGGATTCATTATATTAATATTTTTATTGATTTTCTTATATTATACAACAATATTTTTGCACAATTCTATCATTTTTACTCGTAATGCCAAAAAAATATGGATTATTTACGGTATAATTATATTATTTTATATAATTATATCACTTTTTATACATATAGTTTTAGAAATAAGTGCCCACTAAAGCTATATAGATGAAAAAAATCCTCCGTAAGTAGTTTTGGTTATTTACCATACCTACTTATGGAGGACTATATCAGGCTCTGCTAGTTTTGCTGTACTGATACACTCTATTAGCGCTATTTATTTATTATTGGCATTACTTATTAGCGATGTTATTTTATTATTAGCACTATTTATTACCGACATTTTTTCGATATTAGTTTGTCGAAGTATACTTTTGGGCCTGTTCTTTTATTAGTTCTACATCTTCAAAGTAATTAATCTTCATTGCACTCTTAACTTCATCAAGAGTATTGGATGCCACTCTTCTTGCTTCGTCGCTACCCTTCTTTAAAATATTGTATATTTCAGGGATGTCCTTTTCAAATTCTTTTCTTCTCGTTCGAATAGGTGCTAATTCTTCCTGCATAACTGCATTTAGAAACTTCTTTACCTTTACATCTCCGAGTCCACCTCTGCTATAATGTGTCTTGAGTTCGTCAAGATTTTCATAATCTGGGAGATACTTCGCAAAATGTTCTGGTCTACTGAATGCATCAAGATAAATGAATACTGGATTACCATCTACTTGACCTGGATCCTCAACTTTTAAATGATTTGGGTCTGTATACATACCCATTATCTTTGTTTTAATTTCTGCTTCACTGTCAGATAAATAAATGCAGTTATTGAGCGATTTACTCATCTTCGCCTTTCCATCTGTTCCAGGAAGTCTAAGACATGATTTATTGCTTGGGAGTAAAATATCTGGTTCAACTAATACTTCATCATATGTAGCATTGAACTTTCTAACAATTTCTCTAGTCTGTTCAATCATAGGCATTTGGTCTTCACCTACAGGTACTATCGTAGCCTTAAATGCAGTGATATCTGCTGCCTGACTTATTGGATATGTGAAAAATCCAACTGGAATACTAGCCTCAAAGTCTCTCATTTGAATCTCTGCCTTAACTGTTGGATTTCGCTGTAATCTAGCAACTGTAACTAGATTCATATAGTAAAATGAAAGTTCTGTAAGTTCTGCTATTTGTGACTGTATAAACATTGTAGATTTTGCTGGATCTAGACCACATGATAAATAATCCAACGCCACTTCTATAATATTTTGACGAACTTTTTCTGGATTGTCTGCATTGTCTGTAAGTGCCTGAGCATCTGCTATCATTATGAATATCTTATCAAATTCTCCTGAATTTTGTAGTTCTACTCTTCTCTTCAAAGAACCTACATAATGACCTATGTGAAGACGACCTGTTGGTCTATCACCTGTCAATATTATTTTTTCCTTTTTTTCCATCTTCTTTAATACCTTTCAGACTTATTAAACTTGTACTAGTATATCATATTGATTTACTTTTTCAAAGAAATTTGTACATGTTATCTATTTTCTGCATTCCAACTATACTATCTGTTGTCTGCATTTGAACTATACTACCTATTGTCTATTTTCTCAGGATACATATCATGATTAGCCATTCTATTAAAAGCTATTTCTTCCCATCGTGTACCTGCCTGTCCATAATTACAGTATGGGTCTATGCTAATACCACCCCTTGGGGTGAATTTTCCCCATACTTCAATGTACTTTGGATCCATAAGTTTGATTAAATCTTTCATTATGGTATTGACACAATCCTCATGAAAATCTCCGTGATTTCTGAAGCTATACAAATATAACTTTAATGACTTGCTTTCCACCATCTTTATATTGGGAACATATGAAATTGTAATGGTTGCAAAGTCAGGTTGTCCTGTAATTGGACAAAGACTTGTGAATTCCGGACAATTAAACTTTACAAAATAATCATTATGTGGATGTTTATTTACAAATGTCTCTAATACATCTGGTGCATAGTTATCTGGATATTTTGTTCCTTGATTTCCTAATAATGTAATTCCTTGCGTTTCTGTTTTACTTCTTCCGCTCATTTTAATTCTCCTATATATTTAATGCTGGGTCTTTTACCCCATTGGCTTCAAATGCTTTTGCCCTGTCAATACAAGTACCACAAACACCACAAGGTTTATCGTGTCCTTCATAACAACTCCAGCTATATTGATATGGAACATTAAGCCTAATACCTTCTGCTATAATATCCTTTTTTGTCCACTTAACAAATGGTGCTTCTATAGAAAGCATATGTCCGCTTCCCTCATATATAGCCTTGTTGATTGCCTCATTAAATACATCACTGCAATCTGGATAAGCATTTCCTGCCGTATCATCACTATGGGCACCATAATAAATAACACTACATTCTTTAGAAAGAGCGATACTAGCTGCTGCCGATAAAAATAGACCATTTCTAAATGGTACATATGTGGATACGGGCTTGCCATCTGTCTTTTCTAGCTGATTAGCATATGATTCATGAGGAATTTCAGTGTCTGAATGGGATAAAAGTGAACAGTCGCTATATTCAAAAATCTTCGCTAAATCCAAATAAATATGTTCCACACCATAATATTGTGCTATCCTTATGGAACTTTTTATCTCTTTTTGATGTTTTTGTCCATATGAAACCGATAATGCAACTACATTATCCTTTCCATACTTTTCTATAGCCATTCCTAGGCATGTAGTGGAATCCACTCCACCACTAAATAGTACTAGTGCTTTCATCGTTGTTCCTTTCTATCTGCAAATTACTTCCCATTGCTCTAAGTTGAAGGCTCAAATCTGTTTTGAACCTTCCTCTAAGGGTAGTAGTATATGTCCTTGTATTATTTTTCCTGATACCTCTTGCGCTCATACAGCTATGGCATCCTTCAATAAATACCGCTACATCCTCTGAGCCAGTTACGATTTGCATTGTTTGCGCTATATCTGTTCCAATTCTTTCCTGCAGCTGTAACCTTTTTGATACCATATCACATATCCTAGCTATCTTGCTAAGTCCAATAACTTTTCCATTTGGCACATATGCTACGGTAACTTTCATATCGTACATTAATGCTAAATGATGCTCACAATAGCTAAAAATGTCAATATCCCTTACCACAACTAAATCCTTATCACCCTCACCTAGTTCTAAATCCTGTTCAAATGTCTTGTTGAACATTTCAGCAATTTCAGAATTGGTATAATTCATTCCTTCAAACACTTCTTCATACATTTTAGCTACTCTATCTGGTGTTTCCTTAAGACCTTGTCTATTAGGATCATCCCCTAATGCAACAATAATACCTTTTATATGTTCTTTTATTGCTTCTGCATCAATTGCCATATTATCATCCTTTCATCAAATGCTACTCTAGACACCTATCTTATCAGGTTCCCAGATAATCTTGTGTAACTGTATTTGCAAATTAACATCATTCATCATATTATCTTTCATAAAATTGACTATTTTAACTGGCTCGATACGTCCGAATACTGGACTTAAATAAATGTGGCACCTGCCCGCCAAAGAATACTCATCAATTATTTCCTTAGCTCGGCTTAAATCAGCTTCACTACCAACCACAAATTTTACAGTATCTTCTTTTCGTATTATTTCCAAATTGTGCAGATTCATTTTATTTTCCATACCACTACTTGGCAACTTGTAATCCATTGTAAAACGAATATTTTCACACACCTCCATAAACTCTTCAATATCGATACTTCCATTTGTTTCTATTTCAACATTAATGTTTTCATCAACACCTAGTAACTTCAAAAGCACTTGTATGTTCTCTCTAAATAGTGGTTCTCCACCTGTTAGTGTTACATTTTTTATTCCAGTATCTTTAATGTACTTATATATTTCAAATTCATTCATCTCGTTATATGCTGCATTATGGACGTTTGCCCACTTTGTATCACAATAATCGCAGTTCAAATTACATCCCTTAAAACGAATAAATACGGATAGCTGTCCTGCTTTATTCCCCTCACCATTTACACTTATAAATTTTTCTACTACTTCAAACTTTGACATAACTATACCTCACTATATGTTGCGCAGTTATTAGGGGTTTCATATACCGATGCCTGCTTTACCTGATATCCTTTTTCTTTCATCTTCATATAAAAATATCTTGCAAAGTTTTCAGCTGTAGATCTAAAATCCACCTCTATAATACAAATACCTTCCTCTGTTAACGCTTCGTATGTTTTCTCTCTTAGTGTTCCTTTTTCTATTATCAAGCTATGATCAAAATAGTCTACTTCTTCTTTTATCTCTTCTTTTAATGTATCAAAATCAACTACCATACCTCTAGTATGCCTTTCGTCTAACAATGTATCGCTGAATATTTCCACAACAACACGCCATCTATGTCCATGAATGTTGCTACATTTTCCATTGTACCCAGATAAGAAATGGGCTGCATCAAAGCTGTGTTCAGATATAAGTGTAAACATTTTTCCTCCAATATAATTTCTTTGGTTTTTTTCGTTTTCATCAACAAGAAATATTTTCCCGTTGCATAAATCCTACTGTAAAGTTCTTATTTACATAAGAAAGAGTCTGATTTGTCAGACTTCCCATTAAATAAAAAAATGGCAGAGTAAACTCTACCACTGCACTAATTATTATAATATCACAAATAATTAGCCCTGGTTTTGTTTAAAGACAGGATGGTACAAACGAACTGTCTACGTGGTATTATACTTCCTTATATTTAGTAAGTCAACAATATATAAATTGCCAACTACTCACCTATATCCTCTTTATATTTCGCAAAAATTCCAAATATACTTTTATATATACATATTCTTATCCCACTACCCTCCATATTCATATTCACATTGACTTTTACACGCATTTTTTTTATAATTGACCCATAACTGTGAGAGAAGAAAATACAAAATATTAACATTTATGAATACCAAAAAAAACATAACTCATAAAATAACTTCATACTTTAAAAATATAGGAAAAAGAGAACTGAATGACTGCTTGTATCACTTGTCATTATGGCTTATACCTCTCCTTATTTTTTTATATTTTGTTTTCAATCTTATCTCCAGGTTTCTTGACATTAGTTCATCACGTCAATGTTTTTTTTACAGCACGTTTCATCTGTATTGTCCTGGTTGCGGCGGTACAAGAGCATTTGATCACTTAATACATGGTGATCTGCTACAAAGCATTTACTATAATGCTTTCGTACCATATTTCACAATTATCTTCCTAGTGTTTTTTGTTTCTCAAACAATTTCTCACATAACAAAAGGTGAAATAAAAGGTGTCGGCGTACATAAATGGATGGTAATTTTGGGACTAATAATCCTTTTTGTACAATTTATTATTAAAAACACCCTACTGTCAGGCACACTATAATATAT
>JAAYNM010000009.1 GCA_012520815.1 Clostridiales bacterium | reverse complement strand
TTTCAACAGTTGCATCATTTACTGCCGGTGTAATACTGGTAAAATATGCTGCCAGTTCATTGAACAGACCTGCTTCCTCCGATTTGTACTGCTTTTCACAACCTCTTGCAAGATTAGAGCATACCGCGGCTAATTGTCCCGCTGAAAGTTTTTTTAGGTCTGCAGCCTCTGTATTCACACTGACTGGCTTTACTTCTGTTTTGGGTACGTCCGGCTTAAAATCAGATTTAACCGCACCACAAAGCGGACACTTCCAGTCATCCGGCAACTGTTCAAAGGGAACTTTTTCTTTTTCATCATCATAAACATATCCACAAATTTGGCATATGTACCGCATTAAAAACCTCCTTTTCTTATAATGATTTCTCGGAATCTTTAACCCTTGATTTATAAGGCTTTTAGATTCCTTTTTTATTAAAATCCCCCACTTTTTTAAAATAACACTTGACAAGGTAGTCAAAAAATGTGGCGCTTCGCGCCCTTAATTATAAGTATCTTTTTTGATTGTGGGCAATTTTATTGTTACCTTTTAATTCTGGCGGTCATGCCGCCTTTTTTGCATCATGATGTGTCAGCACCTCGATGCATGGGACTTGCCATACGAATCTGCCTTAAGAAAGCGTTTGATGCAAGTCGCATAATTTAATATATTAATACCATTTTAAATCATAACATTCACTATGTCTAGTTAAGTGCGTCTTTTTTTATAAAAAAATTCTTGAAGTACACTTTTCTTGGATAATATTCATTTTTTAATGTTCATGTACCCTTTCAGGCTCGTTAGTCAATCAAGATTCCGAGATACTATAATAAGAAACCTAAGAAAACTCACTTTGTAGTGTTCTTAGATTGTCTTTTTTCATGACAATGGAAAGTCGTTATATGTGCTTTCTATTGTTTAGATCCATCCACGAAGCTTAACTGCTTCAGCTACACGATTAATCGCAATTACATAAGCTGCTTCACGCATATATAGACTCTTTTCTTGTGCCAAATTATGAACTGCATGGAAGGCAGTTGTCATCTTATAGTCTAACTTTTCTAATACTTCTTTTTTATCCCAGAAATAATTCATGTTACATTGAACTTGTTCAAAATAACTACATGTAACCCCACCTGCATTACAAAGAAAATCAGGAACAAGGTAAATATCTCTAGCTTTAATTAATTCATCACAATCTGGTGTAGTCGGTCCATTTGCACCCTCACAGAGTACTCGTACCTTATCACTTATTTTTGCAAAGGTTTTTGGTGTGATTTGATTCTCTAGGGCACATGGAAGAAGAATATCCACGTCTTGCTCAATCCAAGCTTCCCCATCTAGTAATTCACACCCCATAGCTCTAGCTTTTTCTTTATCTATGGTACCAAAGTTATCTTTTATAGAAACCATCTGCTCTATATCTAGACCATTTAGATTACGGAAAGTATATGCTTTCTTATCATATTGATCCCAACAAGAGATTGCTACAATTTTTCCACCCATGGATGTATATAACCTTGCTGCATATTCAGCTACATTGCCAAAGCCTTGTAAACTAGCTGATGTATTAGCAATATCTATATTTAACGTCTTTAGGGCTTCACGAAGAGTATAAATCACACCATATCCTGTAGCTTCTGTACGACCAAGTGAGCCCCCCATACCTACAGGTTTCCCTGTAATTGCTCCTGGATAATGTCCGCCTTGTATTGCTTCATATTCATCCATCATCCAAAGCATATGCTGTCCAGTACTCATAACATCTGGTGCAGGTACATCGTTATTTGGTCCAAAGTTTTTAGCAAGTTGTCTTACGTATCCACGACACAATCTCTCTTGCTCTCCCTTTGATAAATTATGTGGATCACATATGATACCACCTTTACCACCACCTAATGGAATATCCACAACTGCACATTTCCATGTCATCCACATAGATAGTGCACGTATCGTATCTACTGTCTCATTAGGGTGAAAACGAATTCCTCCCTTTGCTGGTCCACGAGCGTCATTATGTTGAATTCTATACCCATTAAATACCTTTGTAGTTCCATCATCCATTTTTACTGGAATTGTAAAGTGAAATTCTCTGCTTGGCTGACGCAGAAGTTCGCGAGCAGATGAATCTAAGCCAATAATATCAGCCACATGATCAAATTGAGTTTGGGCTGTGACATAGGGATTATATGATCCTTGTTCCATTTTTTTCCTCCATTTCTTTTTGTAACTTTTGCTTTAATCTTGATTATAAGACAATAATAATTATTTGTAAAGAGAATTTTCATGCTCTTTATTCATCATCGTCTGTATAGTATTCAGCCTCTTCTGATCTGATTTGCCAGTATCTCATCCATTTCATCTGAATAAGTATCCATGCTCCTGCCAAGAACATGATCAAATTCATCAAGGACATCCGTCATCAGTCCCTTATCAATCCGACTTTTACACTCTGCAATCAGCACAGCAGG
>JAAYNM010000008.1 GCA_012520815.1 Clostridiales bacterium | reverse complement strand
TACCTAAGCAAATCGGTAAGGGTTGGAAATAAAACAACAACAAAAACAGTTGAAAAAATCGGAACACATGAAGAAATAAAAAAGATTTGTGGAGATATGGACCCATTAGACTGGGCTAAAGATTACGCAGCCAAACGTACAGCAGAAGAAAAATCGCATAAACAAGACATCGTTATGCGATATTCATCATCTGCTCTCATTGATAAAAACATTCGTCGTTCTTGCAATGCCGGCTATCTTTTTCTACAGGATATCTACTACTCTCTTGGAATGAATCAAATATGTGATTCCATTTCCGAGAAATATAAATTTGATTATGATCTGAATGACATCCTTTCCATGCTTGTCTATTCAAGAATCATTGCTCCGGGATCCAAGCTTTCTTCTCTTGAAAGTGCACAGGGATTTCTGGAACAGCCCAAATGCCAATTGCATCAGGTATACAGAGCTCTCGAAGTTATTGCTAAGGAGAATGATTTCTTTCAGGCAGAGTTGTATAAGAATTCTCAGAATGTAATCAATCGCAAAAAAGAAGTCCTTTATTACGACTGCACGAACTACTACTTTGAAATCGAAGATGAAGATGAATTCAGAAAGTATGGTGTTTCTAAAGAGCACCGTCCTAATCCTATTATTCAGATGGGTATGTTTATGGATGCCGACGGAATTCCTCTTGCCTTCTCTCTTTTTGATGGCAACCAGAATGAACAACCTTCTATGTCTCCACTTGAGCAAAAGATTATTAAAGACTTTGATACCTCTGATTTTATTGTATGTACTGATGCAGGACTTTCATCTACCGCTAACCGAAAGTTCAATAGTATTCAAGGCAGAGGGTTTGTCACAACGCAGTCTATTAAAAAGTTAAAAGGATTCTTACAGGATTTCTGTCTTGGGGATGACGGCTGGTATCTTCCTGGAAGTAACAAAAAATATAAGTTAAGCGAACTGGATGAAGAGACTGATTATGACAAGATTTTTTATAAGGACAGATGGATGAACGAGGATAACCTTGAGCAGCATCTTATCGTTACCTATTCCCTCAAATATCGTAATTACCAACGAACTATAAGGGAGCGACAGATAGAAAGAGCAAAAAAAATCGTGGAATCACCGTCGAAGCTTACCAAAAACAGAACTAATGATCCAAAACGATTTATTGAACAGGGACACTGCACTTCCGATGGTGAAGTTGCCAGTAAAACTATTACCTCATTAAATCAGGAACAGATTGATAACGAAGAAAAATACGATGGTCTCTATGCTGTCTGTACAAACCTCGAGTATGATGTATCAAGCATTATAAAAATAAATCAGAAACGATGGGAAATCGAAGAATGCTTCAGAATCATGAAAACAGAGTTTAAGGCAAGACCTGTATATCTGTCCAGAAAAGACAGAATCACAGCTCATTTCACCACCTGTTTTACAGCGCTTGTTATATACAGAATTCTTGAGCAGAAACTAAATGAAAAATACACCTGTGAAGAACTAATAGAAACAATACGTTCAATGGATATGATGATTGCACCTGGTGAAGGTTATATTCCAACATATACCCGCACCGATATCACAGATGCTCTTCATGACGTTTTTGGCTTTAGGACAGACTATCAGATAACTTCTCAGAAAAATATGAGAAAAATTTTGAATCAAACTAAAAAGAAGTAAATATTACCACATACTTTTCAAAAAGAGAAACCTCGCAAACGGCGTATTTACGCCGACTACGAGGTTTTTACCTTTTCTCAACTGTCAAAGATGGG
>JAAYNM010000080.1 GCA_012520815.1 Clostridiales bacterium | reverse complement strand
GTGCTTCTGTTTTTATATTCTGTAAAATGCAATTAGAAAATAAATTTGAAATTTAAAAACTTACAAGTTTCTAGAAATTGGGTAACTCTACTATCTAATTAGGTACGAGTTTCGCAATTATCTATAAGTATTATATTCATAACAGGAGGTTCAAAATTGAATAAAATTTATGATTTGATGCGGAATTAAAGAAAGCACCTGATTTAGACGTTGCTTATTAATTCTATTGACTTAGCAGCTTCAATCGTAGAAGACCTAAGCGCAATATCAGAAGAAAACGCTGCCAGCAACGAAGAAGTGTCTGCATCTGTATCAAATATTGCAGAAGCAATGAATGATATAATGGAGGGCAGTCATAAGATAAATGTTATGTCCGATGAATTGAAGGAAGCAATAAGTTATTTCCATGCATAGTATTGTATAAGCAACGATATATAGACAGAACATCACTACTTATAGGAATATAGGTAGTGGTGTTTTCTTTGATTTTGTGTATAATTGAACATAGAAGAAAGTTAAATATCATTTTAAGGTAAGGGCTGAAAAGACAGCCCGATATGGTAATAATTATGAATGAAGAAATAAAGAAAATAAAGAATGAACATTTTGACCAAGTATTTCAACTAATGAAATCAAGTTTTCCAGTTGATGAATATAGAACATATGAGGAACAAAAAGAATTATTGAATAATTCTGCTTACTCTATTTATGCGCGGTATGATGCCGTTGATTCCATAACATCGTTTATTGCATTGTGGGAATTTGACGAATTTATATTTATAGAGCATTTTGCAGTCGATGAAGGAAGCAGAAATACTGGGCTTGGAACGAAGATGCTTAATGAAATTATCGAAAGGTTTGATAAGAGGATATGCCTTGAGGTTGAACCACCAGAGGGTGAGTTGTCTCGTAGACGAATTGATTTTTATAAGCGAAATAAATTTTTCCTTAGTGAATATCCATATACTCAGCCAGCTATGTCAGAGGGAAAAAAGGCAATTCCACTATTTATAATGACTACTAATGGTGAGGTTGATGAGGAAACATTTGAACAAATAAGATCAACATTATATACCGAGGTATACAAGTGCGACACAAGCTTTGAGAAAGCTCTCAACAAAGCGGGAATTAATAGTAAAAAAGTAAAAGAAATGTTATAATTAGAAAAATCAGAAACGGAGGGTGATATTTTATGAAAGAAAAAAACTTATCGTGGCAATAATATTTGTAATATACACAGTGATGCTTTCAGGAGCCTTTTATCTAATTGGTAACGGAGTCGCGGCAAAAAAAACGGACAAAACCACAGATGAATGTTCGTCACAAACATTTTATGCAACCATTTCCAATATTCAAGGTGATAACCTTACTGTAAAAGGGGTGGAAATTAACGATATAAATTTTCGTGGAAATTTCGTTTTTTCTATTGGAGATGAAACAAAAGTAACATGGAGATATACAGATATTTCTTCAGAAGATTTGGATACAGGAGATACCATTTCTATAACATTTACAGGTGAGATTAGAGAAAGTGAACCGGCGCAGATCACGCAGGTTAAATACATTCAACTTCTAGATGATGAAAAATAAAGTTATGGAAATAAAAAGAACACAAATACAGGATTTTATTTATGAATCAAATAACGGAAAAGACTTCTTTTTTGTGGCAACGAAGGAAGAAGCAATACAAATGCTAAAGGATGCGCAGTAATAAAAAGAAGAGGTAAAAATGAAAATATTAGTTTCTGGATTGATTAATATTGAAACCACTCTAAAAATTAAAGAATTTCCAATAAAATATTATCCCATTGATTATCCCTTTTTTGGAATAAATTCTGATGTTTCAGGTGTAGCTTATAATGTAGCAAAGGCCACGATGGCATTGGGAAATGATGTAGAAATAGCATCATTTATCGGAGAAGATGAAGAAGGAAAGAGAATTTTATCAAGGCTTCAGAATGATGGAGTGGGTAGTGAATTTGTCTATCGCGAGCTTAAAGAAACTCCAGTTACGGTTGCATTATATGACCAGCAAGGAAAAAGACAGATATATTGCGATTTAAAGGATATTCAAGAGAAAGAAATTGACTTTGCTAGATTAGAGGCAGCCATAGAGGATAGCGATTTGGTGATTCTGTGTAACATTAACTTCAATCGCACCTTGTTAAGAAAAGCAAAGAAAAAAGGAATAATAATTGCAAGTGATGTTCATGTACTGAGCGACATCGATGATGAATACAACAAAGATTTTATGGAATGTGCAGACATTTTGTTTCTAAGTGATGAACAGTTGCCATGTAAGGCAGAGCAATTTATCTTTGAGATGAAAGAAAAATATTCGTCAAAGATTATAGTGATTGGACTTGGAGAAAAGGGAGCATTATTATATGAAAGATTGGAGGACAAGATATATAGGCTGGATGCGGCTCATATAGGAAATGTGGTAAATACCATTGGAGCTGGAGACGCATTGTTTTCAAGTTTCACAAATTACTATTTAAAAGGATATTCCGCTGTAGAGGCATTAAAACGCGCGGAGATATTTGCAGCATTAAAAATTCAACATAATGGTGCGGCAAATGGATTTAATGGCGAAGAAATTGTAGAGAACTTTTATAATAGCATTGATATTAATGTAGAGGAAGTACTCCCCAAATGTATTCTTTTTCCTTGATATCAATATCATTATTGTGATATAATACTTTGAAGCTTTGTGGATATAAATGCATATATAGGCAAAAATATTCTACAAAAGCTCAATTATGGAGGACGCTTATGTTAAGCAATGAAAGAATAAAACTTATGACAAAGCTGGCTTTGTATGAGGAAAACAAAGGTAAAAAGGCCCTATCATCTACCAAATATTATCAGGCTGATTATGTGTCTTTAAATTTGATTAATTCAGCTATAATCGCCACGATTGCATTTATTTTAATTATTGGCTGCATTGTGTTGATAAATTTACAGAATTTAGTTGAATCCATTGTTTCTATGGACTTAATTATGGTCGGAAGAGTATTGCTGATTAGTTATATTCTTTATATGGTTGTATATTTGATTATTTCATATATAGTATACAGAGTCAAATTCAACACATACAAAGAAGAGATAAAAAACTATAAACAAGATCTTAAAGATCTATATACTATGTACAAAGATGAAGAAAATGCCGCAGCTGCTATGGAAGATGAAGTGCAGGCTGATATACAGATGGCAGTTATGGAGGAAGACTAAATGTTGAAGTTATTAATGATAAGAGAGAGGATAAAGAAGTTTTATAGCTTATACAACAAATACGTTGATCCAGCTATCAAGTTCATTATAACTCTTGTATCAATGCTTATAATCAATGCTAATATTGGTGCAATGAACGTGCTTAAAAATCCAGTGGTTGTTTTGGGGATATGTGTAGTTGGAGCATTACTACCAAAGACACTTACAGTTATGATGTTAATAGCAGTTACCTTAGTACATATATTAGCAATATCACCTGCTTCAGCAGCAGTAATAGCATTGGTATTCATAGTTATGTATTTACTTTTCTTTAGATTTACAGCAAAGTATTCATATGTACTACTTGCAGTTCCATTCTTATTTTTCGTAAAGATGCCTTTTGTTATACCGATACTTATGGGATTGTGTGCAACACCAATTACTATTATACCAGTGCTATTTGGAACACTTATTTATTTCTTTATTAACTATTTTGCAACTAACTTTGATCAACTTGTGATAGCATCAGCAGATGATGCAGTTACAATGATGACAAATATGGCATTCTATGTATTTAAAAATCCGGCATTTTACTTTACAGCGGGTGTTTTTGCAGCGGTTATTTGCCTTGTATACTTTGTAAGAAGATTGTCAGTAGATCATGCATGGGTGATATCAGCTTGTGCAGGTGGATTATTCTGTACGGTGGCAATGCTACTTGGATGCATTATATTTGATATGAGTAGTATGATGAGTATCGCAGAAGTTATTATTGGAGGACTTCTAAGTACCGCAGTAGCATGGTTAATACAGTTGTTTGTTCATTCTGTAGATTATACGCGAACAGAGTATACACAGTTTGAAGATGATGAATACTATTATTATGTGAAGGCAGTACCTAAGGTACAGGTATTACCAGCAGAAAAGAGCATTAAGAGAATCAACGCACGAAAGGCGAATTCTAAGAATAGAAAATCAGGAAGGAAATAAAACTCATGTTTGAAAATTTTATGCAAAACATTAATAGATATATGCCCATGAAGGTAACCCCTACAGATATTGTAGAGATTATCATCATTTCGATTGCATTTTATCATATAATGGTTTGGATAAAAGATACAAGAGCATGGGCGTTATTTAAGGGAATAGCAGTTTTACTTATAGGAACGCTTTTGGCAGTTTCGTTTAAGATGAATACTATTCTTTGGATTGCTGAAAAAGCATTAAATGTTGGTGTAATCGCCCTAATCATTGTTTTCCAACCAGAGTTAAGAAAGGCACTTGAACAGCTAGGAAAGAAGAAATTCCTTTCAAACATTTTGTTAATTAATGACAGTAGGACTATATATGAGAATTTTAGTGATAAAACTATAAATGAACTGGTTAAAGCAACATTTGAATTGGCAAGAAATAAGACTGGTGCATTGATGGTTATTGAACAGGATAACAATTTAAACGATTACATTGCAACTGGAATTTCAGTGGATGCTGTAATTTCAAGTCAGCTTTTAATCAATATATTTGAACACAATACTCCATTACACGATGGAGCTATTGTTTTACGCGGAGATAGGATTATATCTGCCACATGTTATTTACCACTCTCAGACAATATGGAATTAAGTAAGGAGCTTGGAACTAGACATAGAGCTGGTGTAGGTATCAGTGAAGTGACAGATTCTTTCACGATTATTGTTTCAGAGGAGACAGGAAAAGTTTCTGTGGCATTAGGTGGACAATTAATACGTAATATTGACGGAGAACAGTTACACAAATTGTTAGTAAAATTACAAAATAAGACTGTAGAGGCTAAACGCTTTAAAATATTTGGTGGAAAGCGAGGCAATAATAATGAAGAAACATCTAACAAATAATATTCTGTTGAAAATTGCATCGGTGGTTTTCTCTATTATGCTTTGGCTTATAGTACTAAATATTGATGATCCTGATACTACAAGAAGTATAACAAATATTCCAGTGAATATTGAGCATGAAGAAGCTATTACAGGTCAGGATAAAGTATATACTGTTATAGAAGGTGCTAGAGCGAGTATATCTGTCACAGGACCGAGAAGTATTGTGGATAAACTTACAAGTTCTGATTTTACAGCTACAGCAAATTTTCAGGAATTATCCCAGACAAATGCAGTACCAATTGTAGTGGAGATAAACAACCAATCCAATAAAGATAAAGTATCTATCAATCAAAAAACAAATACAATGAGATTAAATATTGAAGATATCAAAGAAAAGAAATTTGAAATTAATGTTGACTTTATTGGACGACTTCAAGATGGATATGTGATATATGAGAGTAGATTATCAGAGAACCAAGTGACGGTATATGCTCCTGAATCAGTTATGGGAAATGTGGCTGATGTAGTTGCACGAGTAGTCGGTAACGGCCAATCGGGTGACTTTACATCGGAAGTAGAATTGATAGCAATTGATTCTAATGGCAGAGAGATTGCAGTAGCTGGCAACCATATTACATTTAGTGTTAATAGCGTTCAGGTAACGAATATAGTATTTATGTCAAAAGAAGTAGCACTCGTAGATAATTTTGAAAATGTTATGACTAATGGCTATAGTCTTATGGAAAAGGAATATTCTTCAGACGTAGTTACTATAGTTGGCAGAAAGACGGATATTGAAGGTATTAATGAAATTATTATACCAGAAGAGTTGTTTGAACTAGATACAAATACAAAGGATTACGAAATAAAGGTGGATATCCAAAGTATTCTGCCAGAAGGCGCATATGTCTATGGAGATACAAAGGAAATCATAGTTACAATGCATATTGATAAGATTGTTGAGAGAACCTATACAGTAGATGTAAGAAAGTTGGCACTTGCAAACATTCCAGAAAATTACGTTGCCTCGGTAGATACAAAGGGAACATTCGCTTACTCTATAGAGGGATTTGAAGAAATACTTGCAGAGTATGAAATGCAGGATAGTTATAATGTAAGCTTGGAAGGTCTGACACAAGGCAAACACCAAGTAAGAGTTGAAATTGAATTACCAAATGGTGTTACTCTAAAGAGTGACGTGTATGTGGATATCATACTTAGAAATACTGAGGATGTAGAAAACACCGCATCACCAACTGAGACCACAAAGAAAGAACCAGAGTCTACCACAGCCTGGCCTACAGATCCAATTATACCTGAGCCAGCTACAACACCGCCCTCACAGGAAGAAACAACCCCAGAGGAAATAACATAAACAATAGAAGATGTAAGAGGGAGAAAACATGGTAAGTCAAAAAGTTATAATCAAAGACGAAACGGGTTTACACTTAAGACCAGCGGGTATGTTGTGTAAACTAGCAGTGAAATATAAATCGCATATTACATTTAGAACAAGAAATAGCGAAGCAAACGCAAAGAGTGTCCTAAGCATTTTGGGTGCTTGCGTCAAGAAAGATGATGAAATAGAGCTGTTTTGCGAAGGCGAAGATGAAAAAGAAGCTTTGGCGGCTATTACAGAAGCATTAGAAAAAGGCTTTATTGAAGAAGAAAACGATTAGAAACTTAAGAAGAAAAATAAAATATGTGAGGTTGTCTTATGGGAAAATATTTTGGTACAGATGGATTTAGAGGCGAAGCAAATGTAGATTTAAACGTTGAGCACGCATTTAAAGTTGGAAGATACCTAGGCTGGTATTTTGGACAGCAGGGAAAAGCAAGAGTGGTAATTGGAAAAGATACAAGAAGAAGCAGCTATATGTTTGAATATGCTCTAGTTGCAGGATTAACAGCATCAGGTGCCGATGCATACTTGTTACACGTTACTACAACACCAAGCGTTTCCTATGTGGTTCGTACCGAAGGATTTGATTGTGGAATTATGATTTCAGCTAGCCACAATCCTTACTATGACAATGGAATAAAGATTATCAATGCTAGCGGACAGAAAATGGAAGCTGAAGTTGAACAAAAAATAGAAGATTATATTGATGGAATTATTGATGAAATCCCATTAGCTACAAAGGAAAACATAGGAAAGACAGTGGATTTTTCAGCAGGAAGAAATAGATATATTGGGTATCTTATTTCTATTGCGACAAGATCATTTAAGGATAAGACGGTTGCACTAGATTGTTCAAATGGTAGTGCTTCTGCTATAGCAAAGAATGTATTTGATGCATTAGGTGCAAAAACTTTGGTTATAAACAACGAGCCAGACGGCACCAATATTAATACAAATTGTGGCTCAACCCACATTGAAATCCTATCAAATTTTGTTAGAGAGAATAATGTAGATGCAGGCTTTGCGTATGATGGAGATGCAGATAGGTGTATAGCTGTAGATGAACTTGGAAATGTTATTGATGGTGATTCTATTATGTATGTTTGCGGCGTTTATATGAAAGAACGTAATATGCTAGAGCACGATACAGTTGTTACTACTGTAATGTCTAATCTAGGACTATATAGAGCGTTCGATGCTGCTGGTATTCATACAGAAAAAACAGCAGTTGGTGATAAATATGTGTGTGAAAATATGATGGCTAATGGTTATTGCCTAGGTGGTGAGCAGTCAGGTCATATAATTTTCAGTAAACATGCGACAACAGGTGATGGTATTCTTACATCACTAAAACTTATGGAAGCGATGATTGAAAAGAAAGAGACACTTAGTACATTGACTAGAAATCTAAAGATTTTTCCACAGATTCTTATTAATGTAAAAGTTACAGATAAAGTTAGAGCAATGGAAGACAAAGAAGTATTAGCGGCTGCGGATAAGGTTACCTCAGCACTTGGTGATGCAGGAAGAATTCTACTTCGTTCATCAGGAACAGAAAACTTAGTCCGGGTAATGGTAGAGGCTGAAACAGATGAATTATGTAAACAAATGGCGGATTCGGTTGTGGAAGTTATCAAAGAAAGAGGATTTCAGGCATAGACAATTTCGGAAAATAGTGTTAATATGGCTGATAACAAAATCAACCGTATATACATAAATGAGGAAAACACATGGAAAAAGAAGTTTCAGTGGTGATTCCTATATGCATGCCAAATAGTATGCTGGTAGAACTTGTTCGCCGATTGCTAAGGCAGACAGTCCTACCAAAGGAACTCATTCTTATAAATACAAAAAAATATTTAGATGGTTCTGATCTTATTCTAGATGAGATAAGGGAACTTGTAGAGGGCATGTTACCTCTAGAAGTTAGAGATATAGATCCTTTAGAATTCGATCATGGTGCGACCCGTGCAATGGGTATGCTTCTGGCAAGGAGTGGATTCGTCCTACTTATGACCCAGGATGCATTACCTAAGAACAGATACCTGATTGCCAATCTATTGAAGCATTTTGAGAATGATGAGATTGCTCTTGCATATGCAAAACAGAGCCCGGTTAAGGGATGCAACCTTGTAGAGCAATACACAAGAGGTTTTAATTACCCAGATGAAGATATGATAAAAAGTAAAGAGGATTTAGATGTACTTGGCATCAAAACCTACTTTTGTTCAGATGTATGTGCAATGTATAGCAAGGCACTATATGATAAGGTTGGAGGTTTTCCAACAAAGACGATCTTCAATGAAGATGGAATATTTGCAGCAAGAGCCATTGATATGGGATTTAAGATTGCATATGCGTCCGATGCAGTAGTTATTCATTCTCACAATTACACAATTTTGCAACAGTTTAGTAGGAACTTCGATTTGGGTGTATCCCATAAAGAGTTCGCTGACGTATTTGGCAAAGTTAAATCTGAAGATGAAGGTATAAAACTGGTTACTAAAACAGTAAGATACCTATTGGATTCAGGACACTGGTATCTCATTCCATCACTGATACTACACAGTGGGGCAAAGTTTTTAGGTTACAGGCTGGGTAAACAATACAGATTATTACCAGATGAGCTAGTAGTAAGGCTCTCTATGAATAAAAATTATTGGAAAAGAGGTAACTAAAATGTTAAATTATAATAGATATAAGAGGAATCCTGTTGTGAGCTATCCAGATAGAGAATGGCCAAACAAGGAGATAGAAAAAGCACCTATTTGGTGTTCTGTAGACTTAAGAGATGGCAATCAGGCATTAATTGAGCCAATGGTAGTTGAAGAGAAGATTGAATTTTTCAATTTGCTTGTGAAACTTGGATTTAAAGAAATTGAGGTTGGATTTCCATCTGCATCTCAAATTGAGTATGACTTCATAAGACAACTTGTAGATAGAAAACTTATTCCAGACGATGTTGTAATTCAAGTACTTGTTCAATGTCGTGAACATTTAATCGAAAGAACATTTGAGTCACTTTCAGGAATAAAGAAAGCTATCGTACACATTTATAATTCAACATCTACACTTCAAAGAGATGTTGTTTTCAAGAAAGATATGGAAGCTATTAAGCAAATTGCAATAGAAGGCACACAAATGGTTAAGAAATATGCCAAAGATTTCCCAGGAGAGATAATTCTTGAATATTCTCCAGAGAGTTTTACAGGCACAGAACTTGATTACGCATTAGAAGTTTGTAATGCAGTTCAAAGGGAGTGGGGCTCAACGCCTGAAAACAAGATGATTTTTAATCTTCCTGCAACTGTTGAGATGAATACTCCAAATGTGTATGCTGACCAGATTGAATGGATGAATAAGCACTTTGAAAACAGAGATTCTATTATTTTAAGTGTACATCCACACAATGACAGAGGTACAGGTGTGGCCGCTGCTGAACTTGCATTACTTGCAGGAGCGGACAGAGTAGAAGGTACATTATTTGGAAATGGTGAAAGAACAGGCAATGTAGATATTTTAAACATTGCATATAATATGTTATCACAGGGTATTAACCCCAACCTTAATATTGAAAATATTAGCGAAATAATCGAAGTATATGAAAGATGTTGTAAGATGGATGTGGGAATGCGACATCCATATGCAGGTAAGCTTGTATTTACAGCATTTTCTGGTTCACATCAGGATGCCATCAATAAAGGCATTACAGCAATGCACGAGCGTGGAAGTAAGAAGTGGGAAGTGCCATATCTTCCTATTGATCCTTCGGATGTGGGAAGAGCATATGAACCAATCGTTAGAATTAATAGTCAATCAGGCAAAGGCGGCGTTGCATTTGTAATGGATACCTACTTTGGATATAAACTTCCAAAGGGAATGCACAAAGAATTTGCAGATGTTATCCAGGTTATTGCTGAGGCACATGGTGAAGTTTCACCAGAGACTATTATGGAGAAATTCTGTGAGGAATACTTAACTTACAAAACACCTAGGGAATATCCATTTGAATTTACAAGCTGCAAGTTTGTTGACGTAGATGAAAATCCATGTGGAGACACATTAGTTAAACTCAACTTTAAGTACAAGGGTGAGGAAAAGTATGTTGAGGCCAATGGAAATGGACCAATCGATGCAGTAAAACAAGCGTTACACACAGAAACAGGTGTGAACTTCAAGATACTTGATTACTCAGAACATGCACTTGGGGAGGGTTCCCATGCAAAGGCTGCCGCATATGTAAATATACTTGATTTAAACACAGGTAAGGCAACATATGGAGTAGGTCAGAGTACAAATATTACTAGAGCATCTGTAAGAGCTGTATTTTCAGCATTAAACAGACTTGCTAGATAGATTACAATTTAAGTATGGGCAAACCTACAGTAATGTAGGGACGCAAAGCTTGGAGCCGCAAAGCGGTAGTTCGGCTGCAAAAGGATTTGAATTCTTTTGCAGCCTTTTTTGTTTAAGGGGAAAATATTCCCTATTACACAAAAACCCTCAGGGGGATGCAACTAATATTTATTTTTCAAGATTAAAAACTCACTATAAAAACTCATTGTAATGTACAATATATACAAAGTATTTGGTGGTTTTTTTACTTGATATATAAAAAAAGTTGTATTATACTTGAGTATGATAGGTTTCGTGGATGTTTTTTGGTTATATCTATGGAAACAGTGGAATTTAGACCACAACATACATATCTTGTATTTTAGACTTATAAAGGGTAAAGGAGACTAGGACATGGCTATTTTTGAAGCAAAACTAAACAAGGGACAGTTTGAATTACTTAATTATCTTATTATGCATTCAACAAAGGACAGACCTGGTGTTGAAGTTAGTACTGATTGGTTTGTGGACAACAAGATATCAATTGATGAATTGTACAGTTTAGTAAACAAGAAGATGATAGAGGTTCGAGGCAATGAAATTGAACTGACCAAAAAGGGTACTCAAGCATTAGAACCATACAAGGTAAATAGAGCTGTTATAATGGCAGCATCTTTTGATGCAAATCTTATTCCAGTTACTGTTAACACACCTAAGGCGATGATGAAGATTAACGGTAAGAGAATTATTGAGAGAACATTTGAACTTCTAGAGAAGGCAGAGATTGATGAGGTGTTCGTTATTACAGGACATTCGGCTGAGGTGTTTGACATTATCAAGCCTAAATATCCAAATGTAACATTTATTAGCATTGAAAGATTCAGTGAGCCTAGCACTGTTGCAGCAGTTATGACGATTAAAGAATTTATTAAAAATGCTTATGTTATAGATGGTGGCATTTGGATTAACAACCAGGATCTTATTAGAAAGTATGAGCATGATACTTGCTACGCTGGTACATATGTGGAGAGCACAAAAAATTGGTGTTATGATGTTGAGAGAGATATAGTTCGCGGAATTAAGATTGGTGGAGAAAAAGCATATGAAATCACAGGAATTTCTTATTGGACAGAAGAAGATGGAAAGAATTTATCAGCTTGTCTTACAAAAGCTAATAACACACCAGATGGAAGAAAAACAGATTGGGAAGAAATTCCGCTTACAATGTTTAAGGACGATTTCACAGTTAATATCCGACCATGTAACATTGGAGATACAACGGAATTTAACTCGATAGCAGATGTAGTTAAGATTGATGCATCTTACAAAGCAAGATAGTAAGAGAGGGATTGAATTAAAATGGAAAAGTGTTTGAATGATGGAGAGATTATAGAAGTTGTTATAGAGTACATTGACAACGCGATTTATAATTATGCAGTAATGATAGACGGTGAATGGGGCAGCGGAAAGACATACTTTGTTAAGAATAACCTAGTTTCAGCCATTGAACAACATGAGAACGAAAAAGTAGAAAAGAACTATTTATATACGCCAAGAAAAGTACTTTATATTTCATTATATGGTATTTCATCGACAGAAGAGATTTCCAATGAAATATATATGTCATTATATAAGGCGATAGGAAGCAACCAAGTAAGTGATGTAAGATACGGCGTAAAGGTCGTTACAGATATTGCAAAGAGCCGTTGGGATGCTAACTATGATGAATTTATCAACAACTTTAGCAATTTCGAAGAATATATTTTTATCCTTGACGATTTAGAGAGGTGTAACTGTCACATCAATGAAATATTTGGTTACATCAATGACTTAGTAGAAAATCAAGGTCTTAAGACGATTATCGTATCGAATCAAAAGGAAATAGGTAAGTTTGTAGATGCTGAAAATCTTGGACTTAAGTACCTCCTTAGTGCTAGTGCCAATGTTGATTTTGGCGAACTTAGTGAAGAATTCGCATCACAAGATGGTGATGATAAGATTTCTATTACAGAGATTAAAAGAAGAACACAGCTTCTTTGCGATGATGACAATCAAGCATACCAAAAGGTAAAAGAGAAGTTAGTGGGCATTACGATTAAGTATGAGCCAGATTATAAGAAGGTTACAAAGGAGATGATTCGTGAGAATGTCTCTAATCCGGACCTTCAAAACATGCTCCTTGACTTAAACGAGCAGCATTGTGCATTTGCCATAGAACGCGAGCATACGAACCTTAGAACATTCCAGTTCTTTATTTCAAAGATTATAGTTCTCTATGAAAGCATTAAGTGGTTAAAGGACAGAAAAACAAAGCTTCTTAAGGACATGATCAACTATAGTTTCTGTATAGCAGTTGCTTATAAGCAAGGTACATATGAGTGGAAATGGACAGAAAACAACATGTATATAGAGATGGATTCTTTTGAGAAGGCATCTGAATGTGGATATCAAATAGCATTTAGATTTATTGATGAATTCATGATTTACTCTAAGTGCAGTCAAGATGAAATTGACAACGAGATAAAATATTATCTTTCTAAGGAATATGAGAAAGAACAAGATATGAACAATCCTATTATCGCATTAGATAACTGGTGGCAAAAGGATGAGACAAAGATTCGTAGAGCAATATCAGATATTATGGCAGGACTTCAGGTAAACAAGTTTGCAGTTAAGATTTATCCATCTATTATTTATAGGATGGTTATCCTATGTGATGTGGGCTTTGAGACAGATTTACTCATGGAGATTATCAAACAGATGATAATTAACATAAAGGAGACAAATACATCACCAATCGAACTTGACGAAGGAAATATTAGCTTTGATAATGAAAATCTGAAAGACGACTACGAAGTGGCCATAAAGCCTATTCGAAATCTTATTGATGAGAAAAATAAATCAAATAAGCAAAACTTTATCAATGAATTACTGGGCGATGTGGAAACTTGGGGTCATAAAATTTACGACTATGTTAAAGAAAATAGACACGATATTGCAACAGACCGTATTTCATTTATATCGGAATTGGACGTAGATAAGATTCTTAGCATTATAAAAGCTACTGACAATGGCAATGTATATGACTTCCGTAAGGCACTTTACGATGCCTACAAGGCTACAGGGAACAAGGCAAATGAAAGAGATTTACCAAACCTTAAAGCTCTTTTTGAAGGACTCAAGAGTGATTCTTGTGAAGGATATGATCTTATCAAGATGAGAAATATGGTTACCCTAGTTCAGTTCCTTGGTATGGTGATAAAGGCCGAGGAAAGCAGAAGTTAGGCTGTGGAAAGTTTTGACAAGATGTAGTTAAAATGTAATGAGGCTAGCAGCGACGCTGCTAGCCTTTTTATATAAGAACTCTTTCCACAGGATTTATACAAAAAAAGATTTTAGTTGACAATAAAATACAATCAGTTTAAACTGATTTAGTTAAAATAATATGCATTTTAGTAGGAGATAAGAAATGTTATTTAGTTCGATGATTTTTTTGTGGCTGTTTTTACCGTTCACATTTATTATATATAGATTACTTAATGTTAAGTATCAAAATGTATTTTTACTGATTATGTCATTGCTTTTCTATTCATGGGGAGAACCCGTATATATAGCTTTGATGATTGCAGTTATAATATTGAATTATGTATTTGGTATATTTATTGACAAGTATACTAATAAAAAGAAGCAGTTACTTATTATATGCATATTTGCAAACCTTTTGACTCTAGGATTTTTTAAATATTACGATTTTGTTGCAATAAATGTCAATCGAGTTGTAGGGAGCGACATAATCGCTTTAAAAAATATAATTTTACCTATCGGAATTTCTTTCTATATTTTTCAAACATTATCATATGTTGTTGATTTATATAGGGGGGATATTAAGGTACAAAAAAGTATTATAAACTTAGCACTATATACTTCGTTTTTTCCACAACTTATAGCTGGCCCTATTGTAAAATACCATGATATTGAAAATCAAATTAATCATCGTACACTTACAAAAGAAAAAACAGCATTTGGAATAAAAAGATTTATATATGGATTATCTAAGAAAGTAATACTATCTAATGCGTTTGCAGAGGTAGTTGATAATATACTAGGTAAGAATGTAATAGAGCTATCTTCTAGTGCATTATGGTTAGCAATTTTTCTGTATACATTGCAGATATACTTTGACTTCTCAGGATATTCAGATATGGCTATAGGTCTAGCAAAAATGTTTGGATTCGACTTAAATGAAAACTTTAACTACCCATATATGTCAAAGTCTATAACTGAGTTTTGGCGTAGATGGCATATTTCATTATCTACTTGGTTTAAGGAATATGTGTACATACCATTAGGTGGAAATAGAAAGGGAAAGATTAGAACATATATTAACTTGTCAGTAGTTTTCTTTCTCACTGGTATCTGGCATGGAGCAAGTTTTAATTTTATTGTTTGGGGCGTAATTCATGGATTTTTCATAGTGGTTGAAAGAATAGGTCTGCTAAATATAATAAATAGAAATAAGTTTACAAGAGCTGTTGCACACGTATATACATTGGCAATAGTAATCATAAGTTGGACCTTTTTTAGAGCAACATCCCTTACTGAGGCAGGACGCTGGCTTAAAGTTATGTTCCTTGGAAACAGTGGTACAGGCCATATATATTCAGCCGTAAATTTTATCGATAAAAAAATAATTATACTATTTGTTTTAGGTATTATACTGTCGGGTTTACTACAAAGTGTATTTAAGAAGTTGAAAGAAATATTATTTGATGAAGAAAAAATGTATTTTGTTGAAAATTGTGCACAGTTAGTGATGCTTGGAATATGTATAATGCTTCTAATAAACGATACATATAATCCGTTTATTTATTTTAAGTTTTAGGAGGGAAACTATGTGGAAGAAGATAAAGTTCTACTTTTTTATTATTGCGTTCTTTTCGATGTTGATTGTACCACAGTTACTATACAAGATTACATCAAATGATAAATCTGCATATAACAGTGAAAATAGGATATTAGCAGAAAAACCAGATTTCACTTTAGATACCATAAGAACATATCCAAGATTATATGAAAACTATTTTAATGACCATGTAGCATATAAGTCTAAATTTATAAAATTCAACCAGATGGCAAATTACTATTTGTTTGATATTGTAGAAAATGATAAAGCATTGCTAGGTGATAATGATTGGCTATTCTTTAAAGATGATTATACCTTGGAGGATTATCAAGGTGTGTGCAGATATACTGATGAACAGGTGATTAGTATTGCCAACGAAATAATAGCTGTAGATGAGTATTATAAATCCATTGGAATTAAATTTGTTCTTTTTATTGCTCCAAATAAGGAATCTATATACGGAGAGAACCTGCCAGATAAGTATGCTCAATTTGAAGATTATACAAGAGCTGATCAGATATATAAGTATCTTGAAGACAATTCAGATGTACTTGTGGTTTCTCCAAAGGAAAGACTAAGAGAGTTAAAAGAGGAATATCAGTTATACTATAAATATGATACACACTGGAATGACATCGGGGCATACGTTTCATCCAATTACTTACTTAAGGCGATGGGCATGGAAGAAATGTCACCTTTAAAAAATGTAAATGTATACAACGATGGAGAACATATAGGTGATTTGGCAACAATGCTAAATTTAACGAGTATCTTTTATAAAGAACCAGAAGTTCAATTAAGTGAATTTTCATCAGTAGTGGTTACAAATGTGTATTCCAAGCCGCATTCAATAGTATTTAATAAAAAATACACTTCGGATGTAGAAAATGATTTGAAATTATACATCGTTGGAGATTCATTTAGTGCAAAACTAGTGGAATATATGAAGTATGGTTTTGCAGAGTCAACAGTTATTCACAGAACGCAATATACACCAGGACTAGCAGAGAGTGAAATGTCAAATGTTGTTGTATGTGAAGTTGTAGAAAGATATATTGATCAGATGGCAAACCTGTCATCAATATTTATACCAACAGAAAACGGAGAATGATATGAAAAAAATCAATACCTTTGTAACAAAATATTTTTGGGTGCTTGTGAGTATTATCGGATTAGTTAAGGTCTGGATGATATCAGGGATGACAATATACCAGTTGGGTGATGCCATACAAGATAATATGCTAATGGTTGATTACGCAGAAAATTTAGGCGCAGGTAATTGGTTAGGGGTATATAATAATAATACTCTTCTTAAGAGAATATCGTACCCAATGTTTATGGCTGTATGCAACAAACTTCATATATCATATCTAACAGGATTAGGTATATTTTGGACAGTTTCAGTGGTAGTGCTTATAGTGGTACTTAAAAAAGTTATAAAGAACAAAGTTGGACTCTTGCTAGCATATATTTTTATCTTGTTTAATCCTGTTATGTATAGCGCAACTTTTGGACAAGTTATTTATAGAAATGCTATAGTGCCAGGAGCTGTTGTTTTAGCCATTGCATCACTTATTGGATTGTTTACTAGAAGAAATGAAAGTAAAAAAGTCTTACTTTTATGGTCGCTATTTAGTGGTGCTTGTTTTGCATTCTTCTGGAATATCAGAGAGGATTCTATTTGGTTATTACCTTTTTACGCAGCAGCATTAGTTATTACAATTATATATCTACTTGTAGAAAATAAAAAGGACAAGAAACTTATACAAAAAGTGGCCATAATTTTTATCTCTGCAGTATGTGTTTTGATTGTCAATAATGGAATAAAGTTAGTTAATTATATAAATTATGGAGTTTATACTGATACTGAATTGTTTGATACTTCATTTTCAAAAGTGAAAAACTTGCTGATAAATATAGATGAGGAAGAGGACGAGAAGGATGGAATAACAGTTTCAAGAGCTACGCTTAATAGATTATTCGAGGTATCCCCTACCTTGAAGGAAATAGAACCTTTTGTAGGCCCATACATGTATGACAATTTTTGGCAGCTAGTTGGTGACAATGTAGATGATGGGGAAGTGTACGGCGGGTATTTCTTTTGGGCAATAAGAGATGCGGTTCAGGCAGCGGGATATTATGAAAGTGGAGAAATAGCTAATGAATTTTATTCAAAAGTATATGATGAAATAAACCAAGCTATAGATGCAGGGGAAATTAAACTTGTATCTAAAGGTTTTACTGTTATGGGCATTGAAGTTTTTGGAGACGAAGCTGGTGATGTGATGGATGCAGTAATATGGAATGTTGATAAAATGATTGATTATGAAAAATTTAATTATGCAACGACATTAAGCTCAGGGAATAAAACAAATCTTAGGAGAACAGAAATTCTAACCCGTAATGCAATAATATATCGGTCAGTTAGTCAAAAGAGTCTTTATGGATGGGTAGTTCCAAATGAACCCAATGATACAATAACGTTATCACTATGTGATAAAAATGGAAATGAAATTAGTATTGTGCCACTCCAAGAAAGTGCAGATGTTTATAAGTATTTTTCTGATCAAGGAATTGAAAATGAAAAGGCGAATTATGCAAACTTTAAATATGAATCAAACTTTTCAGGAGAATTGTATTTACATGTATATGTAAATGGCGAACTAGAAAGTACTAAAAAGATAAGTGAAATCCCACAGGGTCAAATTAATGCAAAACAGTATACGATGTATATTGGAGGTGTTAATTCCGCAGCTCAGGATGACCCTGCATATTTATCTAATAAAAGTAATGACAGTGAATATAATTTTATAATTAAATTGTATAAAAAGTCAGGAAATTTCTTGGCAATACTAAGTCTGATTAGTTTTGTTATAATATTTATTATAAGTATAATGAATACAATAAAAAAACAGAAAAATCAATTTGACCTTTTACTTATTTTATTCGGAATATTGATTTCATATTTTATTCTAATCTATGGAGTTTCTGCAAAATACTATGCAGCCATTGATTCAGGAAAAATGTGGGGATATCTAGCGGGGACATGTCCGCTTCAAGGAATTTTTATTTCGGTATCTATTGTTTTAGCGGTAGAATCTGTTATAAATTTTATAAAATGCAATAAAAAGAAGGGTAAAAAGGTGAGAGCAAAGAAACAAAAAATCACACCAGAAAACTAAATTAAAGCCAATGTTGATAATATGAAGTATAGTTATCGATGTTGGCTTTTTTGTTCTTGTAAAGTATGATTACAATGTTTTTCATAATTAAATTACTTGAGTTTCCGCAAAATGTAATTAAAAAATGAATATATCCTTCCAAAGTACCAATCTATCGAATTTTTGAATTATTCAGAGTGACAGTGACTGGAGTAGTGGCACTTTAATAAGCCCCGTTGG
>JAAYNM010000079.1 GCA_012520815.1 Clostridiales bacterium | reverse complement strand
TATCTTCTACCGTAGTATTTGTTGTCTGGTTCTCGCTTGTACTCTCATTTGTGCTCGCCTCATTGCTTGCATCTGTCTGCTCTGATGACTGGTTCTCATCATTTGCTTCTGTATTCTGACTAGCATTTGCTCCTGTTGATATATATTTTACACGACGTTTGTTATTATTTGTTGTAGTTATGTTATTCTTTGAATCTTTAGCTGCATATACTACTTCCATGTATTCGCCATTTCCAACTACTATCTTATTAGCTACCATTAATGTGTCGCTTACGTCACCATCTTTATCATCTATTGCGGTGACATCTTCAAGTAGCACATCATTTGGCTGCCCTTCTATATACGTTAACTCATTATTGGAATATGTGATAATTGGTCCTTTTCTGTCAGATGTTACATACTTAATCATACCTATCCCAATTACCACAACTACAACCGAGCCAACTATTCCTAAAATCTTTTTATTTTCCATACATTACTCCATCCGATACAGATATCAATATCTATTTCTTTGCACTTTGTCCATAGTTGCCATAATTACCATATTCGCCATAATGTCCGTAATGTCCATAATATTTGCCATAATATCCACCTTTACCAGTAGGAACTTTATTAAGAACTACACCTAATATCTTACAATCAGCTTTTTCTAACTGTGCTTTTGTCTTCTGGACAAGTTTATAACTTATCTCACCTGCTACTACTACCATAACTACGCCATCACATTCCTGAGCCACTATAGCTGCATCAATAACGCTTCCGATAGGTGGAGTATCTATAATCACATAATCATATGTCTGTCTTAATTGCTTAATTAATGTCTTAAAATATTTGTTGCCAAGTAATTCTGCTGGGTTTGGTGGAACCGGACCCGAGAATACTACATGTAAATTCTCCACATTTGTAGAATATACAACTTCATCAAATGCATTTACTCCTGATAAATAATGTGTAAATCCTTTTACAGCTTTGTTAATCTTGTAACGTCCAACTAAAACTGACTTTCTAAGGTCGGCATCTATAAATATTACCTTCTTGCCTGATTCTGCAATTGAAGCTGCAAGATTAAAAGATACACTTGATTTTCCCTCATTAGGAATTGTACTTGTAAGTGTAATAACTTTTACATCACTACCACAAAACTGTACATTTGTTCTTAATCTCTTATATGCTTCATTGGTACTGTTATCTAATTTCTTTAATTTATCAATGTTTATGTTTAACATGCATTTCCTCGTTTCTGTTATTTCTTATTTCTTATTTATTCTTTATTATTTCTTCTTTTTCTTTTTCTTCTTGCTATTAGTTGTCTCTAATTCAGGAATTAAGCCAAGTACACTTAATCCAAGATATTTCTCAACATCTTCCTGTGCCTTGATAGTATCATCTAACATAAATCTTATAATAATAACTGCTATCGCAATTACAAATCCTAACATAAAACCAATTAATGTATTCATCTTAGTATTAGGGCTTATCGGACTCTCAGGTAATTTTGCTTCTTCTACAGTATTAACTGTCTCAATACCCATAACTGACTGAATCTGTGCCTTAGATGCTTCTCTTACGGCATCAGCTATCTTCTTTGCCATCATTGGATCTTTATCATTAACAGCAATTGTAAGAATTCGTGTATCTGTCGGTGTACTTACATGAATCTTTCCAGCCAACTGTGATGTTGACATCTCAACTCCTAAATCAGCTATTACTTTATCAAGTACAGGGTTACTTTTTACAAGAACCATGTAATCCTTAGTAAGATAATTACTTGACTGTAAATCATTTACATTTATCTGATCAGTTGTTGTAAGTTTATTATTTGTAACATATACCTGTGTTTTTGACTGATATACCGGACTGACTAAAAGTTTTGTATAAGTAAATGCAATAGCAGCACCTAGTACGGCTGCTAATACAATAATCGCAAGTTTATTTATCAACAAGCCAAAAATCTCTCTAAGGTCAATTTCCACTTCGCCGTTTCTGTTTTCTGTTTCCATTAGTCTTGAACTCTCCTTTATTATATGTAGTCTTTCGCAAGGATCTTACGCGGATTAACACTTAGAAGTCTCTCCACTGTCTCCTCGTCAGTTTTCTTTATAAGATATTTTATACATTCTTCCAAATCAGGCGAATGATGACCATCACTATGTGTATCCGTACCAATAAAATGCACTAAGTCATTTTTAATCATCTTAAGTACTTTTTTTCGAATACCTCTGCCATATTTACCTGCTATCGTATGTGCATTTATCTGAATGTATACACCTGCATCAACAAGCCGTTCTACATTTTCAATATCTGCCATAACCTCTTCGTATCTCTCGCAATGTGCAAGAACCGGTGTATATCCATTATTAACCAGCTCATATAGGCTTTCGCTTATATACTTATACTTGTCATTTGGTGAAAATTCAACCAGCACATAATCCGAACCTGCAAGTGTAAATATCCTACCTTCTTCAAGAGTATCTACCACACCATAACTGTAAAATATCTCATTGCCAAGATATATTTCAAAATCCGGATATTTCTTAGCAACTAATTTCTTTAATTTTTCAAAATTCTTTTCTATTTCTTCTTTATTATCATCGGATTTTCCCACTTCATAATGGGGTGTTGCAATCATTCCACGAATCCCGTTGCTGTATGCTATATCTATCATTCTTAATGCCTGTGTAGAACTTCTTGCCCCATCATCCACGTGGGGAATTATATGACAATGAATATCTATATATCCGTTAATCTTTCTTTCCTCCATTATATTATAATGATTTCTCGGAATCTTTAACCCTTGATTTATAAGGCTTTTAGATTCCTTTTTTATTAAAATCCCCCCCACTTTTTTAAAATAACACTTGACAAGGTAGTCAAAAAATGTGGCGCTTCGCGCCCTTAATTATAAGTATCTTTTTTTGATTGGGGGCAATTTTATTGTTACCTTTTTCTAACATTTTTTACATTTAGACGCAAAAATGCCTCCAAATCGTCATACAGTTAAAGATTATAACATACCAATACTAGTTTGCAAGAATTTTATTTTCAATTGTAGTGTAATCCGCTGTCTTAGCTGATTTATCATTATGTTTAGTAGTAACTGTAGGTTTCTCTGTAACCTCTTCCGTTGGTTTTTCCAGTTTATCTATATCTTCTGTCACCATAACATTTCCACATACTGTATACTCTTTATGACGTTTGCCAGTTTCATCCACAGTAGCTTCTTTGTCAATAATCCAGTCACTTATAGTATGCTCTTTGTCGACAGTTACATTGATACCTGTTGTATTTCCTGCTTTATCTTCGTTAGATATATAATACTGAATTCTAACCTGTTTATCATCTGTGTAAGCGAAACTCAACCCAACTACTTGATAAGGTGATTGGAGAATAAAATCGAATAATAAAAACTTTCCCTTGTAGATACCTCATAAGGGCAGAAACAAGGGAAAAGGATACATATAGAGTGGCAAGACATACCGTCAAGCCGCATAAAACTAAGAAAAGTAAGGATTTTGGTTATACAAATTGGAATTTGACTCTCCATGAGACTGGAATTTTGGCATT
>JAAYNM010000078.1 GCA_012520815.1 Clostridiales bacterium | reverse complement strand
TTACGATTATTCCTTTAAAAGGAGGTATTATGAGAAGAGGAAATACAGTTTTTGGAGCTTGTATTATGGTTGCATGTTCACTTGGATTAAATGCAATAGCACCTGGACAAGCCGATTCAAACGTAAAAGCACCTGTTGAGATTATGAATGAACAGCAAGCTCTTGCGATAACAGATGAACTTTCAGGAACTACCACTGCATCAGCAGCAGGAGTGTCCTATTATTTAGATAAATTAGCAGTAGAAGATGTTACTATGGAAGAAAATACAGGTGTTTTTAGTTTTTCAAACGCAGGTATTGCATATGTACTATCTGGTTATGATAAAGCAAACAAGTGTGTAACAGCAAGTGTTGAAGATTTAGATATAGCAACAAAGTTTGTACCTGAGGGATCAATTATTGCAGGATATACCAATCTTGGTATTTCAAATGTTTCAGATTATTTAAATGTTAGAAATGGAGCAGGAACAGAACACAAGATAGTGGGTAAGATGCCTGGTAATTGTGCTTGCGAGATTATTTCAGAAGAAAATGGCTGGTACAAGATTAAATCTGGAGATGTTGAAGGATATGTATTCGGTGAGTATATTCTCACTGGATACTCTGCCAACGTTAAAGCTATGGAATCAATGTCAACAGAGTTATATGTTAACTGTGATATTTTAAATGTTCGCCAAGAACCTTCTACATCATGTGATGTTGCTACAAGCGTTGCTATGGGTGAATATCTTGAAATCATAGAAGAACTTGATGGCTGGTATAAAGTTGATATCAACAATCTGACAGGATATGTAAGTGCAGATTACGTAAATAAAGTTAATACACTCCCAACGGCAGTTGAAATTGTGGAAGTTGTTGCAGCGACTACATACCATAATAATAATAATAACTCAGGTAGTAGTTCTTCAAATTCAGTACCTAATATGACATACACAAACTTGGATTCTACAGTGTCACAGACTGCAGTTGATCTTATCAATTACGGAATGCAATTCCTTGGTAATCCATATGTCCATGGTGGTAGTAGTCTTACAAATGGAACAGATTGTTCTGGATTTGTAATGTTGGTATTCCAGCAGTTTGGATACTCACTTCCAAGAAGTTCATCAGCATATCTTAGTGCGGGAACTGTTATTCCAGTGGATCAGGCTAAACCAGGTGATATTTTCTTATACAATTACAATGGCGTAATTGGACATGTAGGTATTTACATTGGAAATGGTCAGTTAATGCATGCATCAACACCTTCACAAGGTATTAAGATTGGTAGTGCATTCTATACACAGCCATATTGTGCAGTACGTGTTATTCCATAAAGAAATTTAGGGACCTTAGGGTCCCTTTTTTATACTTTTTATGATGACATTATTATTGACATAGAGAATACATAGTGATACATTGGATTTAGTGAAAAGTGTGTATTCGGCAAACTACAAGAAATTGTAGGACGCAAAGTTTGGAGTCTAAGGTTTATAAAAAGTTCTGGTGACGTGTCCAATTATCGGGACAAAAATGATTTTGATGGTTCTATTAATGGTTTTTGTATTGGACTAAAAAAAGGCAACACTTCATACGGCTATATTATCTATAATGTAGAAAAATATAGTGTAATAGAATACTGTATTCAAAAAAATCAAGAAAACATGTATGATTCTATTTGTAGCAATCAAGAATTAGAAAATGATAGTATTGAAATTGAATATGCACTTTATACAGAAGATAACATTGAATATTTTATTCTTGTCTCAAAAAATGAAGGTAGTACATTTTATAGTAATTCAGGAAATGAAAAAGAAAGTATTTTTAATAGTACATCAGTAACGAAAAACGAAAATTGGTACAGTATAATTAAAAAAATATCGACGTACAAAGATTCCGCTTCATATATACTATTAAAGAGTGCATCAATCCCCCAAGAAGTATATTTTAGCGAGGAATATATTGAAAAATATACAAAAAAATATGCATGTGCTGTAGTTGCAATGCTGGAGGTTTGTGCACAAAATGATTATTTTAATTACAGAACGAGTGGAAGTCATGCATTGGATGCAGCACAAATTGCGCCTGCATTTAATTATTTATGGAATGTTTCTCAAGCAAAAGTATATGAAGTCAAGAAAGGTATATCTTATGGAAGTGTATATGATAGTTATATAGAGAATGCGTTGTGTTTATTTGCCTCGTCATATGCACACAAAACCATATCAGCAACTTGTACACAAAATCCAAGTTATAATGTTTTTACAAATGCAGTCGATAAGGGAAAATCCTCAATATTATCTGCACGTATATATGTTAAGGAAGATGGAAAATATGTTAGTAGTGGGCATTCTGTAAGTGTAACAGGCTATGCTTATTATAGAAGTTTAGCTACAAACAATTATTGCTATTTCTTAAAAATTGCAGATGGTTGGAATGATTCTGCAAGATATATCATTTTCGATCAAGATAATTTTATTTCAAGTCAAGCAACAGTTGTTAATTAGAGGAGGTGATTTATTATGGAAAAGAAGTACATTATTAGTATATCAGTTATCTTGATATGTATTATAGGAGTGATTGTGTATTTGGTGATTGATAATTCTAAAAATAGAGAAGAAACTGGCGATTATGTACCTTTTCATGTATACGTACAAGTGGATGAAATTAAAGATGGTGTGATATATGGAGAAGTTTTAGAAGATAATGAACATTACAATGCTAAGGATGAAATAAAAATCAAGTATTCTAAAGAAGATGATGAAATGTTTAAAGAGATTAATATTACAAAGATGAGAGAAGGAATGAGGATAAACGTTATATATCATCAACCGAAAGATGAAGAAGGCTTTATCGAATGCGACGGAGCATCATTAATGATAGAGTGATTTTTATAGTTTTGTGTTTGTGAGGACCAATACATATTGTTATAAATATCACTGATGTATCGGTCCTCTTATACATATAAAATTCGATTTTATGTTTCAGAACTAAGTCAAGCAACATTTATTGATTAGAGAAGGTGATCTATTATGAAGAGAAAACACCTTATTTGTATACCAGTTATCTTGATATGTATTATAGGAGTGATTGTGTATTTAATGATTTGTGATTACAAAAATAATGAAGGAAATTATTGCGATTATGCACCTTTTCATGTATGTGTACAAGTGAATGAAATTAAAGATGATGTGATATATGGAGAGGTTATAAAAGATAGTGAACCTTATAAAGTTAAGGATGAAATAAAAATTAAGTTTTCTAATGAAATATTTGAAGATATTAGAAATACTAAGCTGAGTGAGGGAATGAAGATATACGTTATATATCATCAGATAGAAGATGAAGAAGGTTTTATAAAATGTGACGGAGCACCATTAGTGATAGAGTGATTATTTAGTAAAAGTTGAATATAAATAGAGCCTAAAATGTGATAAGCAGCGACTTTATACATTCCTTGCTTGACTTAAATCACTATTTATGTTATATTTGTCCTTGTACTGCGTAGCCATCACTTGGTAACCGGAGACTCCGACCATTACTGATGTGAGAGGCGATAATATTTTTAGGAGGTTTTGATTATGATATCAAAAGAAAAGAAAACCGAAGTTATTGAGAAATATGGTAGAAAACCTGGAGATACAGGTTCACCAGAAGTTCAGATTGCTATTTTAACAGTTAGAATTAACGAGTTAACAGAGCATTTAAAGAAGAATCAGAAGGATCATCATTCAAGAAGAGGTCTTTTAAAGATGGTAGGTCAAAGACGTGGCTTACTTGATTACTTAAAGAAGAACGACCTTGAAGGATACCGTGCTTTAATTGAAAAGTTAGGAATCAGAAAGTAATTATGATTATTGCGATAGACAAGGCCTTGGTCTTGTCTATTGTTATAGTAAAAGGTACTTAAATCGAAATTTACTAGCAGAAGCACCAAACCGAGACCACTTAAAATTATATGGATATCGTGTGATTTTAAGTGTTTTCGGAACTTCTGCCGGTTTATTTATAAAAGAATGGCATAAGCCAAGAAGGAGACATATATGTTTAAAACTTTTACAATGGAATTAGCCGGAAGAACTCTTAGAGTTGATGTTGGCAGAGTAGCAGCACAGGCAAATGGCGCTGCATTTATGCACTATGGAGATACAGTTGTTTTATCAACAGCTACAGCTTCTGAGAAACCAAGAGATGGTATTGATTTCTTCCCACTTAGTGTTGAATATGAAGAAAAATTATATTCTGTAGGAAAGATTCCTGGAGGATTTAACAAAAGAGAAGGTAAGGCATCGGAGAATTCGGTTCTTACATCGAGAGTAATTGATCGTCCTATGAGACCTTTATTCCCTAAGGATTATAGAAATGATGTTGCACTCAACAACTTAGTAATGAGTGTTGATCCAAATTGTAGTCCTGAACTTACAGCAATGCTTGGTTCAGCTATTGCAGTTGCAATTTCAGATATTCCATTTGATGGCCCATGTGCAACAACACAGGTGGGATTAATTGATGGTGAATTTGTCGTTAATCCAAATGAAGAGCAGAATAAGATTTCTGATCTTAAACTTACAGTAGCTTCTACACGTGAAAAAGTAATAATGATTGAAGCTGGTGCAAATGAAGTTCCAGAAGATAGAATGATTGAAGCTATTTATTTGGCTGATTCTGTAAACAAGCAAGTAATAGAATTTATTGATACTATTGTAGCTGAATGTGGAAAGGCAAAACATGAATATACAAGCTGTGCAATTCCAGAAGAATTATTTACAGCTATTAAAGAGATAGTACCTCCATCAGAGATGGAAGTGGTTATGTTTGCAAAAGAAAAGCAGGTTCGCGAAGATAGAATTCGTAATCTTAAGGACAAGCTTGTAGAAACATTTGCAGACAAGAGCGAATGGCTTCCACTTATTGATGAGGCAGTTTATCAATATGAAAAGAAGACAGTACGTAAGATGATTCTTAAAGATCAAAAAAGACCTGATGGACGTGAAATGACACAAATTCGTCAGCTCTCTGCAGAAGTTGATATTATCCCTAGAGTTCATGGTTCAGCTATGTTTACAAGAGGACAAACTCAAATCTGTAATATTTGTACTTTAGCACCATTATCAGAATCACAAAAATTGGATGGTCTTGATGGTACAGAAACATCAAAAAGATATATGCACCATTATAACTTCCCATCATATTCAGTGGGAGAAACAAAACCATCTAGAGGACCAGGACGTCGTGAAATCGGACATGGTGCATTGGCTGAGAAGGCATTGATTCCAGTTCTTCCAACTCCAGAAGAGTTCCCTTACGCAATCAGAACAGTATCAGAGACATTTGAATCTAACGGTTCTACATCAATGGCTTCTACTTGTGCGTCATGTATGGCACTTATGGCTGCTGGTGTTCCAATTAAGAAGATGGTTGCTGGTATTTCTTGTGGTCTTGTTACAGGAGACACAGATGATGATTATACACTCTTAACAGATATTCAAGGTCTTGAAGATTTCTTTGGCGATATGGACTTTAAGGTAACTGGTACAGATGCAGGTATTACTGCTATACAGATGGATATTAAGATTAATGGTCTTACAAGAGATATAGTTGAAGGTGCTATTAGAACATGTCGCGAAGCAAGAATGTTTATTATGGATACATGTATGAAGCCAGCTATTGCTGAGCCTCGTAAAGAAGTTGGAGCATTAGCACCAAAGATTGTCCAGATTCAGATTGATCCTTCTAAAATTGGTGATGTTGTTGGACAGCGTGGTAAGGTTATTAATGCTATTATTGAACAGACAGGCGTTAAAATTGATATTACAGACGAGGGCGCTGTTTCAATATGTGGTGTTGACAAAGAAGGTATGGATAAGGCAATTAAGATAATTAAGACTATCGTAACCGACTTTGAAGAAGGTCAAGTATTTGAAGGCCGAGTAATTAGCATTAAAGAATTTGGTGCTTTCATAGAGTTTGCTCCTGGTAAAGAGGGAATGGTACACATTTCAAAAATCTCTAATGAAAGAATTAATAAAATTGAAGATGTTTTAACTCTTGGAGATGTTGTTAAGGTTGTATGCCTTGGCAAGGACAAGATGGGTAGAATAAGCTTCAGCATTAAAGATTGTAAATAATGATTGAACAGTTTGAATTAAAAAACGGCATAAGAGTTGTTTTTGAGGAAAGCAAGTTCTTTAATTCAGCATCAATTGGTGTTTGGGTTGGGACAGGATCTAGAGATGAAGTAAAAGAAAACAATGGTATAGCTCATATGATAGAGCATATGCTGTTTAAAGGAACAAAGACAAGAACCGCCAAGGATATAGCTATTACCACCGCCATCCTTGGCGGAAATTTAAATGCTTATACTAGTAAGGAGTGTACCTCTTATTATTGTAAGACATTGCCCCAATATCTTTTAGAAGTAGTAGAACTTATTGGAGACATGATAACTAATCCATTGTTATCGCCAGAAGATTTGGAAAAAGAAAAATCCGTAGTTTGTGAAGAAATAGATATGTATGATGATTCATGTGAGGATTATGTACATGAAGTGCTGCAAAAGAAGATATGGAAAAACGACTCTTTAGGCTTTTTGATTTCAGGAAAGAAAAAAGTTGTAAAATCATTTACTGTAGATAGTATTAGAGAATATATGAATGAATTCTATGTTGGGAAAAATATTGTAATTTCTATAGCTGGAAAATTTGATAGAGATGTCACTAAAACAGCATTGGAAAATGCCTTTGGAAGCATAAAAAAATCTTCAGTTAGTTGTAAAAATGGATTACCAAAGAGAAATACGCCAAAATATCAAAGAGTGAAATTTGCTACACAAAGAGATATAGAGCAATTACATTTGAATATGGCTTTTGAAATTCCCTCATTTGTTGATAAACTTCGTTATGAGTTTACTATTATCAATGCCATCCTAGGCGGTGATGTCAACTCTAGACTTTTTCAAGAAATTCGAGAACAAAGGGGATTGACATATAACATTTGCACATATGGTAGTGCCTTTTTTGATACAGGTCTTTTCCATATATATGCTGCTCTAAATGCTAGTCAAAAGGATGAAGTTATTTCTTTGATTCGTGGGATTATAACGGATCTTTGTGAAAATGGCGTAACAAGTGAAGAAGTAGCAAATGCAAAGAAACAGGTCATAGTTGAAATGACATTAAACAGAGATAATACAGTGAGTTTAATGAATAGCAATGCCAAAGCAGTTATGTTTTATAATGAAATAATAAGCTTTAAAGATACGATTAAAGCCATTGATAGAGTTAGTGTGGAAAGCATCAATGAATGTATACGTAAATATTTTGATTTAGATAAAATGAGCGTTGCATTGGCTGGAAAGATTAGTGAATAAAATCCGCAAAGATCGAAACAGATATAAAAAACTAGTAGTTTTAGCTACGGGCTAATAAGGCAGTATTTTAAGAATTATGGTGCAATCCCAATAGCGGGGTTACACCTTTTCCTTTATTTAAGTGGATTTTTCCGCATGGATGATACAAAAAGGCTGAAAGATATTATAGAAGAAAAACCCGTACCGGCTAAATATTATTTAAGCGATGTCTATGTTGAAACCCTCAGAAGACATTAAGCTCGTCATGAGGCTAAAGGCAACGGCTTCGGATACGAAATTCGTGAATGGGACGGCATTGCCGGAGCTATTGTATGCGGCGGAATGGGCAGAGAACGCAATTTACTGATTGATAAACGACAAATTTTGTTTTTGAAGTTACCGGTAATGTAAACGATGATGTGATGAACGGCTTTAATACTTATTCCAAGAAATTCAAAGACAGATTTGAAATTCTCGCTAGTTGTGATTGCGACATAGAGTATTGTGCTACCATTATTCGATTGTAGGGTATTTTGATGATACGCTGGATTTGGTGGAATATGTATATGGACATCACGAAATATGGGATGGGACAAAGTATCCAAGGGTAGATAGATAGTTTGTTGAGTATGTATTCAAAAAATCTACACACATAGCATAGAAACGAATATAGGATTAACAAGTATTTATATTATAGCAACTAAAACCCGCATTGTTGTCTGTGGATTTTGTCATGTAAAAATGCTATAATTAGTTATCCTATTTTTCTGTAAAAATAGGATAAGATGAACGGAGGAAAAGTTTATGAATCATATCGGCAATGTAATTAAAACTTTGCGATGTAATTTGGGGCTCAGCCGCAATGATACATCAAAAGATATATGTACAGAAAAATATCTCTATTTAATTGAAAAGGGTGAGCGTAATCCCTCTGTTGAAATGAACCGGTTTATAGGTGATCGATTAGGCACGAATTTATTTACTTACTATGAGTATCTGGATTGTAATGATCCAATACAGGTGTACGATGCTATCACCCGATTCAATTTATACCGAAGGTCTTCAGATTTCAAATCATTGTACAGTTATAATCGACAGATCATGCTTTTACCGGATTTTCAAAAAGGTCGCTGGAAGTACGAAATTGAAGTAAACAGACTTTCTTGTATGGCATTTATTGAGCAACAGTATGACATCGTTGTTCGTGATGCCGAAGAAATATTAAAACGTATGGACAAAAAGTATTTAGAAGAAGAATTTACTGCAAATCTTTATGTGCTCTTGTCTACCTGTTACCAATGTTTTAATGACATAAAAAATTCGGAAAGAGCACTGGAAAAAGCATATAAAAAAATCGAGAACAAGGAAAACATACCAAGATACAATCAAGTTATTATTTCAACTAAGCTAAATAATATGACATTATGTCACCTCAATGGTAAATATGATGCTGCGATAGAAGATGGGTTATGGATTTATCATAATAAATTGGGGTCAAGCTTAGGCGAGCGTTCAAATTACA
>JAAYNM010000077.1 GCA_012520815.1 Clostridiales bacterium | reverse complement strand
TATTACCTACCAACTTTAACTTTCGTTTACATATTGGACAACGAAAAATCTTTTCGCTGTCATTAAATCTACTAATTTTATTCATTACATCCTCCATTATTACAGTCTTGCCCGAAAGCGAGTTATGAAATACGGATGTACCGCAACACAACTCGCAGTATTATCTTAATCTCATATATGCTGTCATCTTATTACCTCCTCAAATTCAAATTTTCCATACACATAAATATCATTTACCTATCCATAGTTATGTGAATAATAATCAATAATAGGTACATTATTTTTCAGCAGATAATTTCCAATCGCAATTTCTATTTGGTGACGATTGTACTTGCATGTTTTCCCAATACCTTCTAAAGGAAAAATGAGCACAAAACTTTCATCCCATTCTTCACCAATAGAATGTACCAATATAGCCGAAGTAGTATATTTCCATTTATCTTCATAACATTTTTTATATTTGTTATACACTTTTATCTGAACATTATAATCCGACTTATCTTGTGGCATATCAAAGCCTATGTCATTGCTAGCTGCTACAACACCAACATGCCTACTTTTAGTAAATTTCAACCAAACAATATCTCGTTCATCTGACAAATGATGCTGTTCCTTTAGTTTGTCATAATCTACTTCATTTGGATTTATTATTGCCCTTTTCTCTTCAACTGGTTTAATCCCTACAGATTCTAATAATTCATTAACAAGCTTTATTATATATCTCTCAGAAACAATCGGCTTGCCCTTCTGTACTTTTGCCAAATCAAATCGTTCTCTATCTTTAAAGTGTACACTCTTTGCAATATTTTTGTTTAGTTTACTGCTAAACCAAAAGGCTCTTGGATTTACTTCGAAATACTGTTCAACATCTTCAAGCATTAAAATATCTCCTCTTAGTTGCTCTTCATCTCATCATGAAGAATATCCGCAATCTTCAATATCAAATCTGCCATTACATCTCCACAGTTTCTACATTTAAGCAATTCTTTTTTTGTAACATTCATTATTGCCTCTGCAGAATCTAACTCATTTCTTTCAAGAACGTGTACCGTTCTTGTAATCATTTCGTCACTATCTGTAAGAGATACAAGCAGCTGATAATATCTCTCATTCTTATGTTCTTCTTTAATCTTTTCTCTACGATAGATGGTATTTGCACAAGTAACAGTTATTCCATACTTCTCTGCTAATTTTGTAAATGGTACGCCTGCTTCCTTTGCTTCATAAAGTTCTCTGTTTCTGTCTTTCTTTGCTTCTGCCATTGCTGTCCTCCCTATGAATGAAATACCCTATCTAAAAATTACAGGTATTATTTTATCACTGAATTAACTTTTTCTCAATCAGTTCTCACGACAAAAGCACCTACCCTAACGGTAAGTGCTTCTCTCAATGCTCGTATGGAACCAAGTAAGTAAACTATACTGGCTTATTAACTTTTTCTTTGCGACATTTCCGGCGTGATCCGATACAACAATCAAATAATACGCCACTTCTTTTTCATCTGCATTTATTTCATAATACATATCAAAAGATGAATTAGTATCGGAAGCACTAAAAGTTGCTTTTGTGGTATCTCCATAAATAACTGTCTTATTGGTTCCAACTACTCTATACAATATGACACTCTTAAGTCCGGATGTCTGATTAGGGGAATTATCACTACGCCACTTCTTATCATCAATGCTTTGGTCAATGATATTATCCTCACAATACCCGGAATAAGTCTCTCCATTATGAACTAAAGTTGTTTCTGTTCCATCAATCCCCGGTGCTGTAATGTCGAATTTTGTCGATACTGTACTAGAAGATTGCCACCCAACTCCATCTGTTGCTACCACCGTCCAAGTATGCACTCCCTCATCACTTGCTTTTAAAGTGTAACTTGCAGAACTTGTACCACTAGCTACAACTGTTCCTGCATCATTCTTAATAACTATGGAACTTACACCCGAACCATTGTAACTTGTTCCAGACAGATAATCTGTAGCTGATACACTTATTACAGGAGCGGTATTCGTCCATGTAGTGGTCGTATTATTTAATCCTGAAATCACAGGCTTACTATGGTCGAGATACACAACAGATGATGTCTTTTCTGATGTATTTCCAGCCTTATCTTTCAACACAAGCTTATAATAAAACACACCCTCTGCAGTTTCTGTGTACGTTCCAGTCACAACACTAGTCGTTCCACTATAGCTCCAACTCTTTACGTCACTCCAAGCCTGTGTAACATAGGAATATCTCTTAAGTACAATTGAAGACATTCCCGTTCCTTTATCCTGTGCAGAAAAGCTTACTGTACCATTTCCACTACTCCACGAATTTGGAATTGCAGAGAATGAACTGCAGCTTGGAGCAGTCTCATCTTTCCAATAAGCTGTCATTGTTACTATTCCACCATTCTGGTCATGAGTATAACTTCCACCCGGATTATATGTTCCACCAATACTTGCATTCCAATACTTAAATGTATATCCTGTGCGTGTTGGCTTAGTTGATGACAAAGTTAATGTCACACCTTGAGTCTTCGTTTGATTCCCCGGTGCTCCACTACCACCATTCGCATTATATGTTACTGTATGAATCTGCGGACGTATCTTTACTGCAGAAATATACGTAAGATATCCACCGTTTGTAATCCAAATACCATTGCCTTTATCATAATAACCATGAGCATTCAGTGCTGCCTTTACAGTATCAACACTTAAGTTATAGCCACCTGCAGCATTCATAGAAGCAATCGCATTTTCAAGAGAATTACCGAGTCTAGGATTCTTGGTATGCAATGTCGTAGTATCTCCCGCACTAAAGGTATGACTTGTTGTGTTCCCGAAGCTACTCAATGGATTTTTCGTATCTACTTTTAATTTAATAGCATCATCAGAAGCATCATATATATATGAGAATGTATATACATTCGTTCCACCAATATCTCCTTGCCCCGTTCCACCGACATCATCTACGCTATCGGCCAATGCTGTGACAGAAAACATCATAGTCATTACCAGCATTAGCAGCGTACTAATCGCTATTTTTACATTCAATCGCATTCTGCCACTCCTTTCTTACTTGCATACAATCACTTGCAAAAACATACTCTTAGTTACTTTCCATCCTGCATCTGAATACATTACTGTTGCCACAAAGCAATCCGGATATAATATTCCATTTTCTGTTTCCATTACTTGATATGTTGCATGCTTGTCGATGATCTCGTCATAGACGAGACCTTCAAGCATATAACTCCATAATTCCTCGTTAGCTTCAAATTCATATAATCTTTGCTTTGTAATCTCATATGTTGTCTCGTCAAAGGTTCCTTCTGACAAATCTCCAGACACTTTATTTAATGTTAGAAGCTCCTCATAGATTTCCCATGCATTCTTATTTTCATATGCAAAACCAAAGATTTCACTGAAACTTCCTCTCTTTACTTTGTCTTCTTTAAATTCACTGCCTTTCATAGCAACTGTATAATCCTCTGTAAAATCGCTGCTATTTACAAGGTCAATGTCTGATACCAAATATTCCTCATACGTAGTAAATATTTCTCCATCTGGTCTTTCTTCAATAGTTCTTACGACCTTTGACACCGTAATGTATTCTGCCGATGCAAAATATTTTTCATATTCACTGGAACAAGGCACAGTAAGAGGATTATCCTCTACTGTACCTTCTGTGACTAAATTTTCAATTTGTACATCATCCTCCTTCGGCTTATCTACCGTGTTCTCGTTGTAAAAAAAAATCAATACCATTGTTACTGCTACTACAATTCCTGTTACGATAAAAATAATATTTCTGTTCATGTTTACCTCCTTTTCTACTGCGACAGTTCTATCATTATCTTTTTAATTTGCTCTTCATAAAATGTTACCAATTGACCCTGTACACCTTGATTAAGTCTCTTTACTTTCCTCATCTCTGGTGTTAATACCGCTACAGATAACGATGCATTCTTTGATGAGAACAAGAAAATGTCTTTTTCATTTACATACAAGCCAATCTTTTTAATAAAAGCTCTCTTACACAAATAGTCATATACAGCTTGTCTTACATTACTTGTTGCAAACAATGCCTCATCCGTAATCACATGATTCTGATTCAAAAACTGAATCTTTATCTGAATACGCTGCATATCTTCTACAGATACCATCTGACCATCGTTATATTCTGTTGCTTTAAAATTGATACTTGGGTCTAATGATTCCGGTGTCGGGTCAATCTCTCCGGTCATCATAATAGCTCGCTTGATAAATGTAGGTGGCATTACCTCTTCTGCTATAGGCTCTTCCTTAAATAAATCTTGCTCCCCAAAATATCTAATCTTTTGTTGTAGTTCTTCAAGTTTCTTTCTTGCATTCTTTTCCACCATATGGTTATCCATAATCTGCCCTAAATCCTCTAAAATCCCAAGAGTATCCGCAGTAATCACTCGCTTAATAAGCTGCTTTTTATTTTCTGCAAATGCCATATTGTAGCTTTCCATATAAGCCATATACTGCTCTACAAGTGGAAGTGCTCTGTAATAATCGCTATGTTTCTTAGCTTCTAGTTCAAAAGAAGTCTGCACCAAACGGTTATAATATGACTTAAACGCCATATACTCTTGCACATTTACCGTATTACCCATATTCTTCTGAAAACATGAAGTCACAAAGTTAAAATACATCTGCATAGACTTCTTTTCCTGAACAGAAAACTCCTTAAGGTCATACTCTCCGGATAGCAAATCATAAGCCATAAACTGAATAAACTCTTCCGTTATTTCTGTAAGTTCTATGAGTGACTTATCTCTATTGTTGTAGACTGTTTTCGACACATTTCGACATAACCCAAAATACACATTGTCCTTTCGCTTAAGTAAGCAATATGCACTCATATCTTTACAAGGCAACATCTCTGTAAATGTCAAAGTATCATCATAAAATGGAATCTCTACACACAAGGTATCAGAAGTCTTTTTTTCTTCCTCACGTAAGAACTCATCAATAACTTGCTTCTCTTTTCTCTCTTCAACCGCCTTAGTAATTCGACCTTTTACTTGCTCAAAGAATGTAGGCTTTCTGACTTCCTCTACCGGCTTTTCTTCTATCTCACTATCTTCCTCTGCCACTTCCTCTATAACCACGGGCATACGTGCAATCTTACGCTCTACCTCTGCCACCTCTACCTCAAAGGCTTTGATAAATGCTTCATTCTTTCTAATGGTAAGCTCTATCACTTCTTTCTGATACGGTTCTGCAGTCATCACATTGGCTTGCGACAATCTGATAATATTATTTGTCCTTGCTACCTGAGAACGAAATTCCTTTATCAATTCTCGTAATGTGTACGCATCAAAACTCTCTGCTCCTGCATTAACAAGTATCTTGATTTTAATAAACGCAACTGCACTGTTCACAATATCTATAATGCTTGCTCCCTTTTCCTTTGCAAAAATCTCATTATAGATACTAAGCTCATACTTAAGCTCACAGTCACTCATTCGCCTTTGCATTACCAGTAATGTATCAGCCTCTTTGCTGCTATATACACTACCCGGAGTTACATTCAATACACCTGCCATATCACTTAGAAGCTTGCTTAAAATATCTAATTCTCTTGCTTCAATCATGAAATAAATCCTCCAATAATAATCCCGATAATAACCACAGCATAGCCAGGAGCAATTGCGATGGAACTATCTCTTCTTAAATCTGTCTTCTTTATCTTCGCTTCTACAAATCCAATACCTGCAGATAACAAAAGCACTACCACCAATGCAATGCACTGGCTACTTATATCCATTAAGGAAAATGCTCCATCCATATTTGCCAAATACACCGAACCAAATAGCAATAACAAATCACTATCCCCGGCTCCCCATGTCTTTGTCGCATTAAACGCAACATACAATCCTATGAAAAACATAATATAAATAGCCATTGACTTTACTTCCACATTGCCACTAAAAAATGCGTATGCTATCCACAGAACCGTTAAAAGATTACATGGAAATGTATAAATCTCTCTGCTCTTTATGTCCCAGACCGTTGCAAGTACAAGATAAATTCCAGTTGCGACTGCAAGTAACACAAAAAACATATCCACTTACGCCACCTCCTTTAGATACACCGTATGAAACTTAAGCCTTTTTTCCTTATCATCCCATCCATCTATCTCCACTATCTCATCTATAGAAAAGTGGCTCATATGGATAAGTACAAATGGCATACACGTAAGCATCTCTTCCAATGTTTCCATAGGATAATCCGAAACATATCTCGCACATTGTGCTAATCGTGTTACTGAACTTCTGGCATCATTTGAGTGGATTGTTCCAAAGAACCTTGCACCTGTACTCATTGCTGTGGTAAATACATGCAATGCTTCTCCTCCCTTAATCTCTCCGATTACGAAGTTATCAATATCCTGCAACAAACCTAATCTAAGCTCATCTTCCAATGAAAAATCTGTTACCACATCATTCTTTCGAACAGTCATTGTATGCTCGAACTGTATCTGTGGATGCTCATTGGAATAAAGCTCATCTGATTCTTGTGAGACCAAGATAGATTGATTGAATGGAATAAGGTCAAGCATATTGTTAAGCAATGTAGACTTGCCCGAACCACCACGCCCGGAAATCAAAAATCCGTACCCAGCCATAATTCTGTCCTTTAGATAATCAATCATCTCATCATCAAGCATTCTGTTTTCCTTAAGATACTCCCAAGATAATTTTTCCTTTGGCATCTTACGGATGTGAATATTGTTCTTCTCTGTCGATGTAATACAAGCTAGTTGCACATCTATACGCAAATAAAATGCATCCACACCTTTACGATCCGTACAATGCCCCAATGCATATTCTTCACTTTTGCCAAGCTTATGAATGCGAAGGATTCTCTCATACCAAGTTTTATAATCCTCTTCACTAAAGAACTTCACATCTGCCACATATCTCTCACCATTTGCTTTTACTACGATATGGTCATAATCTAAGACCTTAATATCTGATACATCTTTAGCTACGATAAGTGGAGTCAGCACATAATATCCAAATACACACTGGCGAAACATCTCTAATAACTGCTTACGTAATTCCATATCCGCCATAGGAAATGAACGCTCAATATAATCCTTTGCTCGATTCATAAGCATAATGAAATCCTGCTCCGTTCCTGTAATACTCTTAATCACAAGTGCTGGATTTAAGTCACAGACATTTGCTTTAAGCTGCAAAAACATATCATTTACATCCTTTTGGCTAAATATGGAATCCGTCTTATACACCTTGGAAACCAAATTTAAGTTTCCATCTGTCTTTTTCTTGTAATTTAGTTTAGACATCTTCTTTTCTCACCTCCTAATAAGTACTTAGGGTTCGAAAAAGCTAGTTGCAAAAAATTACAAAGATTTTTTATGAATTTTTGTTTTATGAATACTGCATTCTTTTAATCCATACTCATCTGCAAGAGCAATTAACTCCTTATTAAAGGCTGCATTATCCATATCCTTTGATGAAACAGTCTTGACCACATTCTCATCCTTATCTAATACTTCAATATTTGTCACAACAATTGGTTTACCATCTACTATTTCTGCCATGGTCATAACACGAATTACTACATCATCCACATTTGCTGCAGTGATATATCTAAGCTCATTCACATAAACTTTGTAATCCTTCGCCTGACGAACTGCCTCTTTATATCCGACTGCATCCATAAATGACACTACATGCTGACGGTCTACGAACTTACCAGCATTTACAAATCGGTAAATATCTTTGTACTGTGCAGATAGCTCCTTTACTTGTGTCTTGGCATAAGCTAATTGCCCTCGCTGATCTGCTACAAAGTCTGCCACCTCTTCCACCGATTTGTTATATGAAACCTCTAATATACGTGCCAATTCTTTGTACTTAAGAAAATCTGCAACATACTCACTCTTGCCATAAACATCAAATAAATATGCCTTAATCATGTACTGCTTCATCTCTTCATAAATACTGATAATTGGCTGATATTCTTTTAGGCTCTTTCTGATTGCTTTTATTTCTTCTTGCAGTTGCTCCCTACGTGTAATAATCTCTTGCATAGCTATATCCGTGTTATCCTTACCGCCCGAATAAAAATGTACTAGCTCATACACATACGCCGTCTCGTTTAGCTCTCTTGCCATCTTTTGAATCTGCCAATTATCAATATATCTTTCTTCCCACGGATTACGCCCTAACCGGATAAGTCTTAATGCTTTCTGCTTTTCTTCCTTAGACATATCCTTATATTTCTTCATCTTTGTAGGCGTAAAATTGACAAGTTCTCTCTTCGACAAATAATGAGAATGCTCCCCAACACTATTCCAGATAAGAGGGTCCTGCTTTGTGGCAAGTCTTCTTACAATCGCTTGTGGCGTATAATTTTCTCCTAACTGATTGGTACGCATTGGTCGTGTCATATCATCCATCTCAACAGAAATATGCTTACCCACATTGACCTCTAATCCATCTGCACGAAGATATGCAATAAAACTTTCGATATCATCTGTCTGCTCTATGGCATGGTCAATAAGTTTACGAAGTAATATCTTTCTTTTTGCAATAGGGACTTTATCAACCACAACATCTCTACGCCACTTCTCATTTGGTGTAAATTCATATCTTTCTGCAAGTTTGTTTAACGTAGGTTCAAATATCTTTTTCATAAATGACCTATCCATATGAATCTTCTTTCCATCCAACCCAACTGTATTGATAACAAAATGGATATGTAGATTCTCTGTGTTGGTATGAACTGCATATACCACCTGATGCTCCGGAAAAAGTTCAGCCATAAAGTCATTTAATAAAAGCATAAGTTTCCCTGCATTCTTTGGGTCAGACTCTTCCCTATCAAGAGAAATAATTCCATGTGTTGCCACTCGTCCACCAAGCTTTCCATAGAACTCCTTTACTTGCATCATTTCATTCGTAGCATTATCAAAGTCCACAATATGCCTACCACCCACATACAATCCATCCATCGTCTTTACATCATTCGTCACATACGTAAGCTGATTTGTAAGAAGATTAGCATTATCAATATCAAGAACCACACCTACCTTTTCTGGATTCTCAATATACTCAATAGAACTAGATATCTGTGCAGCTGCGGTACGACTACCACTCCCCACAGATATGTTCCAAATCTTTGCAACAATTCCTTTTGCCATAATTACCTCCATAAACAGCAATAGCCGCCAATCTCTTGGCGACTACGCTTAACTCTTATAACTTTTCGTACTCTGCGAGCACCTTTACCTCTATATCCTCTCGAAGAGCCTTTTTCATTGGGAAGCAAATATTCTTATATTCGCCACTCTGATTTTTACGGGAAGGATAACTTACGAATAAGTTACCTTCCTTTGACTTCAACACTCGGATACCACTTACTACAAAGTCTCCATCTAATGTGATACTTCCATAAGCAAGGCTAGAATCATCACTAGAGCCTTTTGTAAGTCTAACTTCTGTTACCTGCATAAACTCTCCTTATCTGCTTTTGCCTTTCTTCGGAGCAGACTTTGCTTCTTTCTCTGCCACGGTCTGGGTCTGTTCCTGAGACTGCTCCTGTGTCTGTTCCTGTGACTGCTTCTCCACCAACTGCTGATATTCCTTAAGGATTGCTCCTGTAATATTTGCATACAGTTCCTTGCTAAGTGGGAATGCAATGTCCTCATAACTACCATCCTGCTTTTCTCTGGAAGGGAATGCTACAAAATTCTTACCATTCTTATCTTCCATTACTCTGACACCTCTTACTGCAAAGGCATCATCTAAAGAAAAACTACCGATTGCTTTTACTGCTGTTGTTGAATTGATTAAGTTTAATCTTACTTCTGATACGTTCATCATAAAATCCTCCTATCTGTGATGACGAGGGCGATTACCCTCTGTATTTGTCTTTGTTGCTTCATAATTGTGACTACTATCAGCTGCGACTAATCCAAGTGCTTCCACCGTAGTATCTGCAAGCTTGATTGTTTTTGCTGCTGCATCAAAATGATATACATGGTCAGAAAGTCTCTCTTCCGGAGCCACCTGTGTCGCATTTACATCTACTACCATTTCAGCAAGTCCTTCTGCTGTAAATGTATTAGTAGATACTGCGATACACTCATGGATAGATGATGGCAAAATAAACAAGTCACTACCTACTCTGTCCGCTAAGTTAGAAAGAACTTCCTCGTAGAAGATTGCAGCTGCACCGTTTACCTTGCACTCATTAGAGATTACATACATCTGCTCGTCCGCAGCTCTTTCTTCGCAAAGCATTTCTAACATATCCTCATCCATACCATCTTTTGCAAAAATCTCTCTCATAACTTCACTCATTGACTGCACCCTTGCCGGAAGAAGTCTTTCTGTGTTTTCTACTGCAAGTTCGTGAAGTTCTTCCACACTTACATCCCAGAAATTAAGATGATTGTTATGAATAGTGATTGAACCAATACCCTCTTTGTCACTGTTTACAAGTACCTTATAGATCAGTGCCAAATCTTCTCTGTTCTGATGCGGTACATCTGAAAGCAATTCCTCATTACGCTCTCTACCGACTGCCACCATAATTACTCTTTCCTTTACAAAGTCGAAGTCCTGAAAATCCTTTGCAATGTTTTCAAACTCCGGTACTGGATTCATATGAGCAACTGCCATATCTGCCATCTCATCCATAATTGTGTCAAGGTCTGTACCTGACTGATATTCCATATAGAAACCATCCAAATAGATGTTAGGTGCTACGTTTTGACCCTCTGGTAAAACTGTAATAGCTGTGAGATGTCTGTCATTGTTCTTAACCACTTCGTTAATGGTAAGCTTTGCATTCTCATATCCCGGTGGAAGTGCATCTGCTAAATTAAGCTGTACATATTCTTTAAATTCATCGAAATTAAGCATTCTTTTTTACCTCCTTTCCCTTCTTATTTTTCTGTGCTGCCATTGCCATATCATAAGCAAGTACTGCAGCTCCTTTGTCCTGTCGCTCTTCTTTTACGACAGTTACGTTGTTACTTACATAATCCATATTCTCTTGTCTCCTTTCTGATTTCTCTGGATTTTTGTTTGTTACACTTAGTACTTAGGGTTCGAAAAAGCTAGTTGCAAAAAATCTTGAAAATTTATCTAACTTTTTTTCTTTTTGCTTGTGTCACTTCCTCATTAAATGCTTCCAATGATTCCGTTTTATCGACCTTTTTCGACAATTCCCTCTCTAGGTCAGAAGTAATTTTGTCTGCTGTAGTTTTAATCAAATCAAGATTTTCCTTAAGCTCCGTTACCTCTCTATCCTTACTCCATCCGGTTATGTAACCGAATGAATAATCCGAAGTATCAAGTCCCATCATCTGTGCTACCCAATATGCAACAGACTCTGCTTGCACTTCTTTGGTTTCCCTATCCCACTTATCTTCCTTACTGCCATGTCCTAATGTGGCATGTGCGATTTCATGAATCATTGTCTTAATAGTCTGTAACTCTGACATACCTTCTTTAATAACAATGCACTGATTAGTTGGACTAAAATATCCATTTGCGCCGCCACTTATTGCTTCAAAAGAAACAGGTACCGGGCTAATGGCAATGAGAATATCTCTCATATTTTCAAAATCCTCTACGCCACCTTGTAGCATATTGGCAAGTGTAGGAAGCGGCTCTCCGCTGGTCTGAGATACATCAAACACATATGCTGGTCGAAATCCTTGAAACTCTCTTGTGACTGTTTCTGTTACTTGCTTACCGTTCTCATCCACAACCGGATGACTTGCACTGTCATACACTGGCTCTTCCACATCTGCCTTATAAGTAATAGGAGCAATAATCATAATTCCGTGTTCATGCTTATTTACTACACGGTTAAAATCTGTCTGCCACTTCTTAAATCCGCATACATGTGATGCTTCCGGACACTGTGAGACAATCAAGATACAATTATTGATACTGTAATGTGGAAACTTCGACATTGTGGCAATGTATTCTTCATACTTGCCCGACTCAAATATTTCCCTGACACCCTGTTCAAGCTTTTCTTGTATCTGGCTCATTCGCTCTTCTCGTGAGACTCGTTCTTTACTCAATAGGTCTTCCTCCTTTCCCAAGACTAAAAGCAGAATTATTTCTACTTTCACTTAGTTCTTAGGGTTCGAAAAAGCTAGATGCAAAAAATCCCAAGACTTTTTTCAAAAAATTAGTCTTGGGACTCTGCTTATCTTCTTCTATGTCTGATTGGAGCTGTAGGTTCTGCAACTGCAACTTCCGGAAATTCTATATTGTGATAATCTACGTGATACTTCACTCTATCAAAATTTAATAGTTCCTTTTCTTTGAAACTAAAATATGAAAGATTATCTCCACCCACAATAATATGGTCTACAAGCGGAATGCCTATAAGGTCACACAACTTAAGCATCCGATCCGTAAGCATTGTATCTTCCTTACTTGGAGATAATTTTCCGGATGGATGATTATGCAAAAGCAATACACTGGCTGCATTCGATAACACGCAACTCTTAAATATCTCTCGTGGGTGTGCCAACGTCTGGTCTACTGCACCTACACTAATAAAATTACAGTTAATCGGTACGCCACTTGCCTTAAGATTGATAATGCATAATACTTCTCTATCAAGTTGGCACATATGCTCTCCTAAAAGTTCCACTGCTTCTGTAGGATTACAGATTGGTCTTTCACTTAAAAGCGGAGCATCTTTTACAAGTCTAATCGAGACTACTTCTAACTTCTTCTCCATCTTCGTCCTCCTCTGTTAATTCTACTCTTATAAAGAACTCGTCCTCACTTTCATTCATAAACTGCACAAGCTCTTCCATTGTCATTTTCTGCATCTACTTTCCTCCTTCCAACTTCTGGTCCCGGGGACTAGAAGTTTCACAACCTGATACAATCTCTTTTATTTCTTGCAATTTGCTATAGATATAAAGCTTATCCTCATTACTCACTTCATCCTTAAGTGCAATAACTCTAAGGCTTAAATCTATCTGTGACAGCTTTGTAACCATCTCCTTATATCTGACAGACGGAATAAGCACCTTCTTCTGACCGGATATGATATAACGGATGTACTGCGAGCGATTCATCCCTAACTCTTCACGCAGCATATCCAGTCTTATAAGGTCTTCATCTGATACAGATAAAAATAATCTGTTATTCTTCTCGCTCATCTGCACCAGCCTCCTTAAAATCATCCTCGAAATCTTCATCAATTTTGACATGAACATCTACGCCACTGTCCTCTTCCATTTTTCGCATACGTTTTTCAGCTGCATCCATAATCTCCTTAGAGATTTCTTCTTTTGTTTTCTCCTTGACTACCTCTACCTGCATGGGCTTGTCTGGGTTCTCATCAACAAAAGTTGCTATTCTCTGCTTTGAAATCAGATTTTCCAATTCAAGAATCGCATCATCATACTTCGCAGCAATTAAAGCAGCACGAAAAGCTTCTAACTCCGTCATCGGCAACATCTGAAACTTACATTCCTTACCGTTGTAATCAGCCACAACATACCATTCACCAGAAATCAGTTCTCTTACGGTCTCTCGTTTAATCCTTGCTTCGCTAGGCTTAGAAGCCTGGCGTAAATAACCTCTTACATTATGGTAGTTGTTATGCTCCATTGGGTTTTCCAAAAGTTTAATCACTTCTACAACATCCACGCACATATCCCCTGCATAATTAAGAAGGTCGCTCATTTCCTTTCCGTGATACTCTGTCATAGCTGCATAATAGGCAAGTTTCATTTGATTTGATAGATTTGGGTTAAGTAGCATATTGTTAATGGAAGCAAGTCTGTTTTCATAAATCTCTGTTCCGGTTATCTCCTTACGCTTAAGATAACGTCTCTTTTCTTCACTAACAGTTCCCTCTTCTACTTGCTTAAGCCTTGACTCATCCTCTGCACGTCTCTTTAAAAGTGGCAACTTCATAAGCTTAGTAAATACATTCGACACGTAGCTTTCTACTTCAAGTTTCTTATCTTCGCCATCAATAACTTCGTACAAGGAATCTTTTTCTCCACCAAACTTGCTAACCTGAACCGGAATATCAATCTGCCAATGGGAATCATCCAAAAAGAAATCTCTTGCTAAATGCTCTGGTGCCACAGAACGAATAGTACTTGTTACAACTACTTTCTTGTCCATCTCAGCAACTACATTTGCACACTCTTTTTTTGCTCGCCTATTTTTAAGCTGCTCTAATTTCTTTTGCCATTCAGCAGCAAGCTTTTGATTTTCTGCTTCAATTTCTTTAAGCCTTTGCTCATAAGCTGCCTTTACCTTAGATAATTCTGCTTCCAACTCATTTACCTTGCCACGATACTCTTTTATAATAGGTGCTTCAATAGATGTAACCTTTGCAATCTCATCCTCTGGTTTTTTCTTCTTAGTCGGAAGTGGCACTGAACACATCTTATAAATATCAATGCCAAACATACTGCTTAATGTTACAATAAACTCTCTATACTTATCTCCGTCTATCGAAATCAAATCGTCTTTTACAATTAAAAGCGGTATGTCTCCATCAAATGCTTGATTTGCATATTTAAGTACTGTAGTTCTTGACTTCTTCCCCAGAACATCTGTAGCATACTGGCAAATATCTTCTTTCGTTCGTGGTTGTTTTCCAATGAACTCATATAAGCTTTGATATTGCTTTAGACTGTTAATAATATCAACCATTCTTTTTCTCCTCCTTTCCTATGGTCTCAATAAGTACTTAGGGTTCGAAAAAGCTAGTTGCAAAAAATAAGCATAAAAACCTTGTCCAACAACACTGGAAATATCCATCCACTGTGAATGGATGACTGAATTTCAAAATTGCTCATTTCCAATGGGATTGGACAAGAAAATCCAGTATTTTCAAGGGTTTGCGAGAAACTGGCGAACTTCCAACGCCATTGAATAGACAACTAAAAAAAGGATAACAGGATACGCATAAAGTTGCATAGCAATTTACGCAAGAAAACGTACTCCTATGTCGTCCGCAAAGGGAGTACCCTTCCCCCTAAATATGGCAAAAGCACTTCTGGTCCAATGGACCAAAAGTGCTTAATGGTTAATTGAGACAGGTTCTGTCAAGTTGACCACAAGTCAATTGTTTCATGCAATATGACAAAGGTTTTTCAATTTTTCATATAATTCCTCAATCTCATCACGATCTAATGGGTTCTCTTCACGTTCCGATCCATTATGTAATTCTCCCCCAGATGCGCGTCCATGAATCTGATGTAGTCCATCAATCAATTCCGCATCATTACACATATTCTTAAGTTCATCCCATTGAATATGACTCTTCTTGTTGCTAAGTTTTGTAGGTGTCTGATTATTAAACACTACTTCATCTATCGCTGTTTCAACTCCACGTCTAAGTTTTACTCCGGCTTCATCAAACTTAGTAAAAGGTGTTTCTGCCAATAGTATTTCAAGATCTTTTATATAATTACTTAACTTCTGAGCACGCTTTTCAACAATAACTCCTTTTTTATTTTTCCCTTCAGATTGAGTCTCATACAGATAAATATGCTTTCCCCGTGTACTACTACACGCAGAATTAATTCCTTTACAAATATGTCCATATTCTGAACATTCAAAGCAGTCTAAAAACATTTTATTATGCGTAAATACTATAATCTGATTATCTATATTCATCAATAAATCTGCAAGTGCTTGCATCATCCTATGATCTAAGCTATTTACAGGATCATCAAATATAATAGTACTCTTATTCTGAGATAAAGAAATTTCTGATAGGTAAAGCGCAAGCGCTGTTGCTTTCTGCTCACCCTCACTTAAAATCGAAGTTATATCTCTATTTTTTCGAATCGTTAACTCTGTTTGTTGAACTCCATTGTTGTTTTTACCTTGAAGTTCAATTTCGACATTTTTAACTCCAAGTTCTTTCAATTTGCGGTTAAATTCATCCTGAAGTTGAACTGTTAAAAGTTCATTATGGGCCTTCTTACTAAGCGTAGATATCTTCTTTCGCTGATTTGAGACATCTGCTATTATTTCTTTTCTTTTTCCTATCCATGATTCAATCTCTATTATCTCTTCAATCTTACCTTGTTGTTTTTTAATTGAAAAATTAGATTTAAGAGTACTATATTCTGTCTCTGCTTGTTGTAACGCCCTATTCTTGTCTTCTGATTCCACTGATAAATCTTCGATTAGCTTTTTCATTTCTTCCATATATGTTTTAATATTTACTACTAATTCACCTAAATCTATTTTTTCTATCGTTTCAACCTTCTTATTTTCAAGCGAAGTTAACAATAACGCCCTTACGTTTTCTATATCAGACATTGCTAATCTAATCTGTTCAAGCAAAGCAGAATCCCATTTTTCTTCATCTATCTCACCCAAAACATTCCAATTTTCAATTTCAATTTTCTTTAAAGCCAATTTCTTTTCAGTATTTCCTAGTTCTACTTGAGATTTGTTATCAAAAAAAGAAACATATGCGCTTACAATATCTTTTGCATGGTCCGAGTACTTCTGATGACAAAAAGGACATTCCTCATCAAGTGCTTGTTCGTTCGAATAGTCAATTCCTTTAGAAATAAATTCCTGCCATACTTTTGTATCTGTCCCCGGAATATCTTGTAATATTTCTAATTTCTTTTTATGTTCTTCACTCTGTGTCTTATAATCATGATATGATTTAATTCCGCTCTGGACAGTTTCAATAAAATCATTACCTTTTTCCATCACATCTTCAATACGTTTTACTAGTCTATCCGCCTCAGTAACTTTACTATTCAGAATAGTTATTTTATCTTTGGGGTTTCCCACTCTAAGATTATCAACTTCATTTTTTTTCTTTTCTAACAATTCATCTTTGACTTCAGTAGACGCAAATATTTGTTTTAAAATGTTAATGCTACTTTCAGAAACACGTTCTCCATTAAATAAGCATGCGATGTCACAAATCATATCTTTTGTATTGATCTGAGGTCTTTTATTTTCTTTGTCAGATATTATCTCATTCGCTCTCTCCACTATCTGATCAATAAAAGATATTAAATCAGCAAAAATAAACAGTCCGTATGGTTTGACCACCAATTCATCTGAATTACGTTTTTTTAATAAATCTCTTGTATATGCTGAGTCAAAGACCCTCATAGACTTGAGATCAGATAATCCTCTCCTATTTCCATCCCATGAAATTGTTCTATCTGTACCTCTATAACTATATTTTATTTCAACAGAAATAGGTTTCGCATTTTCAACATAAATATTTGATCGAATAGGTGTATCATTATCACCCCCGAGCATTTCATTTAGTATTCTAAAATAACTACTTTTACCTGTGCCGTTTAAGCCATAAATAACATTCACCTGTGAATTAAATTTAATTTTTTGATTTTCTGCCAATGCATTGACACCAGTTTTATGAATCAGCTCTTTTAGCACTACAACATCATTATTTGTATCCAATTGTTTAGCGTCTTCGCTAGCCACAGTATACACAGAGATTTCCAACAAATCTTCAGCCAATTCATCTATATGGTCATCTGGGCTTTTCTGTAAAAATGTCTCTATTACCTTGCGCATCCAATCACTACATTTAGAATCATTTATATATTCCAATAAATAATCGCTTGCTGTTTCCATCCGTTACCCTCCTAATCTCCAATAACACTTCTTGTGTCAATTTAATAAATTTCCCAATTACTCGACAACTTCTCTCAAAAGAGTCTTCTCTTTAAAAGTTCCTCTTTTTTCAACCTTCGCAAGTCTTACAGCCTCAAGTTCTTCCACCGAATATCCTCTCGCTTCTGCAGCTGCATAAATTACTTCCATAAGATCTGCAAGCTCCTCTATATTCTGATCCTCATGATATTCTGCAAGTTCTTCATCAAGTTTCGCATCTATCATCTTTATATACTCTTCATCAGAAAGAATCTCCGTTTTACAACACTTTCCATCTGCTTCAATAATCTCTGGAATTTTATCTCTTACAAGTTTGTTATATACTTTTACCGCCATCGTAAATCCACTCCTTAAATCCTAACATTTGTGCTGATTCATACACTGGTTTGACAACATGTTCTAATCTTCCAATAAATGAATGCTTGTCCAAACCATCCTCGTATAATTGATTACGAATCTCCTGATTATTCAAATGATATGGTGCTATTTTCTGGAACTCACGCGCAACTATCTCATTCTGATTTTTCAATTCATATGCTCTGTACTCCAATTCTCCAAGAGAATTAAAATACAAAGACCAGGACGGCAATGAATTACTTTTACTGCTATTTATCGATTTTGTTGTAGGATGTAAATTCCACAACTCGTCATGGGCCACATACTGCCATGGTACAAAATGATCCACAGAAATACTCTCATCTGCCAAAGATACATCACCATAGATATCCTTAAGCGATGGATCAATTTCTATTATCAACTTCCAGTATTTTCTAACTCGTTCAATATCTCTCGATACTGGAGCTTCTATCTTATCTGCAATACCTGGGACACTCGGATTCTTATTTTGAAGATACTGAATCAGTTTTAATTGAGTCCATCCCTTCAAAATATCTTTATGTCTATAGAGATACTCCGCCCACAAACCATCTACCTCGATTACCGTCCCAAGACCAGAGATTAATGTGAAATAATACATAAGTCTTTTTTGTCTATTAATTTCATTGGTCAAGGCCTGTTTCGAACCATTCCACATACTTCTCTCAATATTGATTTCATCATAAAAAGGAACCTGCAATCTATATGGCACATTTAGTGTCAAATCAGATTTATACTTTGTAATTCTTTTATCATCTCTAGTTTGAAGAAATTCAATAATTTTCTCTCGCTTTTCGGATGACATGAATCCATAATTTCTGTAGATATATTTCACAACTTCTTCTAAGTTATCTGTAATACCAAGAGGACCTAATCTCAGATGATATTCTGTCACCATATACCATGCATCAGCAATCATTTCATTAATGAGCTCATCAAACGTAAATCTACAATGAACACCATCAAGCTTTCGAAGAATTGCCTGAAACCAGAAAAACTTATAACAGTTTGTAGTGTTATCAAACAACCGACTTAAGTAACCAATATTTAGTTCTTCTGAATACGGTAACTGCATCTATCTTCACGCCTTCTTTCATCTAATTGTTCTTACATTGCTTTTCTAATCTTCTCAATAAGTGTAATATCCGCCGGCAACCATTCCACATCATCCAACTGTTCCTTGGTTAACCATCTCGCATCTTCATGTTCCTTTAATACCAGATCACCTTTCACAATCTCACACCAGAAACAATCCATGGAAAGATGAAACTCTGGATAATCATACTCAATCGTATCTATCAATTCTCCGACTGATATCTCTGTATCAAGTTCTTCCATAATTTCACGCTTCAATGCTTCCTGTGGTGTTTCACCTACTTCTATTTTTCCTCCAGGAAATTCCCAACCACCTTTGAGCTCACCATATCCACGCTGAGTTGCAAAAATGATTGTTTCTCCGCTCTCATTAACAGCTTTTATTACCGCTGCAACTACTCTTATTATTTTCATCTGTTCCTCCATTTAAGAATTTACAATGTATTCATAGATATCTTCTCTTACTGGCACGTCAAGAATCCATTCTATTTCCACCGCAGTTTTTTCTGTATTTGCCATTGTAAATTCTTTTGTATTTCCACTAGCTGTCATATGACCAAGATAGTAAAACTCTTTCGAAATCTTATCATCCTTATTTTTGCGTACAAAAAGTTCTACCTGGATTCCACGTTCCTTGGCTTTAAGGAAGTTCTGTACATCCTCAGACTGTAGGCTTCTTCCAGATTTAGAAATTGCAATCAAACGATCTCTAAAGCCTGGAACAAAATGGTCTTCATATTTTGTGGTATCACTAATATCATCTGATTTGTCGTAGTTAATAAACACTGGAAATGTTTTTGTCTTTTTATCAAACTTGTAACCACCAATATTTAATGGCACCTCATTTTGTTCCCAATTCAGCAGCCGGCAAACATCTTCATAAGTATATTTCTGATATAAAACCAAATCAGTTTGATCATAAGTCTGTCTATAATCCCTTTCATAACGACTTATACCAAAATCCACAAGTTCTTTTAGAACATTGTAAAATTCGTCATTTGACAACAGCTCCAAAAATGCTTTTGTTGGTTTATAGTCAGCCCCTTCTTTTTCAATAAACACGCACTGAGAATAAGTTTTCTTACTAGCGCCTGCAGGGAATTCATTCGTCATAACATTTACAATGTTTTCTTTCTGATCCTGACTGATTTCTTTTCCATACTCTTTCATATCTACAGAAAGTCCTGCAAATAAACCAAGTTTAGACAGTCCATGAGCATATGCCAGCATTCTTTTTAATAATTGCAGTTCCTGTATGCGTTTTCCATTAGCTAATTTCTTGGATACGAATTCAATTACTTTCTCTTCATCCTCCGATAAACGAACCTTATATTCTTTCTCATATTTCATTAAGAATTTGTAGTATGAACCAAGGCTATTGTTATCAAAGATACGGAGAACATCCATCTCACCATAATCATCAAAATCACGAAGTTTGGGAATTCTTCCAAGCTTATTCTTTAGATTCGTATAATTCTCTCTGATGAGTTTAATATCACTGAAGTTTGCATTGTCTACAGAAGCAAAGATTCTCTTTCTACTAATCTCATCAAAGTGTACCGTAGAAGCTCCAGGTATTACTCTTCCACCTTCCATTATGTATCTTCGAATATTGTCTTTGTTGTATGTTCTATCTCCCGATAACGCAATTGGAATCATAAAATTATTATTGTAGTTCCCAATGAAATCCAAGATAACAACATACTCTTTTCCAGTTGCTTTTCTAAGACCTCTACCAAGTTGTTGAATAAATACAATTGGAGACTGAGTCGGTCTGAGCATAATAACCTGATTAACTTCAACAATATCAACACCTTCATTCAAGATTTCAACAGAGAATATATAATCCAATGGCTGATTATCAGCAGTTGCTTCATCCTCATTCATTGCCAATCTTTCAAAAGCATTTTGTCTTTCCATTTCCGAAGCACTCCCATTAAGTGCTATTGTTCTAAAAAGACATCCCGTAGAAGGATTAATCATCTGATTAAACTTTGCAGACAATTCTTCAGTTTCTTTTATGCTACTACAAAAGATCAGACCTTTTACTTTATCTCCACTGTACCCATAATAATCAGCTTGTGTAATAATATGCTTTACTCTCTCATCACTAGTAAGCATCGAGAAGTCTCGACTGGCTTCTTCATTATCACCAATAATTGATAAATCTGTTATTCCAAAATAGTGAAATGGACACAGGAGATTTTCTTCCATTGCCTGTTGTAAACGAATCTCGTATGCGATCTGGTAATTGAATAGTTCATAAACATTTCTGCCTTCTACATTATCATCTCTTTTATCTGGAGTCGCAGTCATTCCCAACCAAAGCTTTGGCGTAAAATGCTTCATTACTTTCTGATATGTATCAGCCGGAACATGATGAGCTTC
>JAAYNM010000076.1 GCA_012520815.1 Clostridiales bacterium | reverse complement strand
GTGCTTCTGTTTTTATATTCTGTAAAATGCAATTAGAAAATAAATTTGAAATTTAAAAACTTACAAGTTTCTAGAAATTGGGTAACTCTACTATCTAATTAGGTACGAGTTTCGCAATTATCTAAAAAGAATGTTCCTTCCGAGTACTTTTATATTATTACAGGCTCACTCATAAGCCTGTTTCTAAATTCTTCTTCTGTGAGTGGTTTTGCAAAATAATACCCTTGAACCATATCACATCCCATCCCTTTTAACATAGTTACTTGAGACTGTTCTTCTACACCTTCTGCTACTACAGATAAATCTATCTTCTTTGCTAAATCGATGACCGAACTCATTATGCTTCTATTCTTAATATTACTTCCACTGTTCTGAATAAATTTCATATCTAACTTAAGTATATCTATCGGAAACTCTGATAGCATATTTAGTGATGAATAACCGCTTCCAAAGTCATCCATTTCAATGATAAATCCTTGCTCCTTCAGCTTTTCAACAACAGAAAGAAGCTGTTCTTGATTTTCAGTATATGCACTCTCTGTTATCTCTAAATGTAAATGTTTAGGTAATAATCCATGAGCAGTAACTATGTCCATAAGAATCTCTGGAAGATTTTGTTTATAGACATCCTTTCTTGAAACATTTACAGATACAGGAACATATTTTTTTCCTGTCTTTATCCACCGGGCTATATACTCACATGTTTTATTCCATACATATATATCTAAGTCAGTGATAAATCCGTTTTTCTCTAAAATAGAAATGAACTGTCCCGGATTCATAAATCCCTTTTCTGGATGTATCCATCTAACTAACGCCTCGGCTCCTGCCAGTTTTCCTTCTAGAATATTATACTTTGGTTGTAAATACACCTTGAATTGATTGTCTTTTAAAGCCAAATCTATATCATTAGTTATCTCTTGTTCTACTAACATCTTTTCTCTAAATGAATCATCATAATACGCATATTGCTTGTTAAAATCACTCTTTATGGATTTCACTGCCATAACAGCTCTATCACACATAGCATTTACATTCACATTTATATCATCTACATTATAAATTCCAAATTTTACATGAAGTTTCATATCAACAGGGTATGCAATCATACTACTCTCGATATCATCCACCATGCACTCTAAATAACTTTCTGTCCTCTCCATAAACAACAGAAACTGGTCTGCATAAACTCTAGCGCAAAGATTGTGTTTTTTCTTTGTAATAATCTCCAGCTTATCTGCCAGATATCCTAAAAGTTTATTACCTTCTTCTACTCCATATGTGTCATTAACTAATTTGAAATTAACTATGTCCAATGCCACTATATCATACTTTTTATTCATTTCACGTTTAAGCCTCAAATCAACCATATGCATAAAAGCCTCTTTACTGTATAAGCCCGTAAGAACATCTCTCTTAAGGATATTTACAGTAGTCGTTGCCTCATGCATAACAATAAGATTATTAAGTCTTTTCTTTAATATGTCTGCATTGTATGGTTTTGATACAAAATCACTAGCGCCAAAATTTAATGCCTTTAATTCCGAGTCTTCTCCATCTTTTTGACTTGTAACAAGTACTGGAATTCTTGACAAAAAGGCATCCTTAGCCAAAACCTCAAGGACCCCATAACCATCTAAAATAGGCATCATAATATCAAGGAGAATCGCGGAAATACCTTCACCTACTGAATGTAAAATACTTAGGGCCTCCTCACCATTTTCAGCTGTAATCACATCGTAATCACTTTCAAGTATTTTAATAAGTATTTTTCTATTAATCTCCTGGTCATCTACAACCAAAACTTGTCTCTGAGTATTCATATACTATCTCCAATCCACTTTTCATTAGTGTGTCTTCAATGTGGATTAAAAACCAAATTTCACTATATATTATAGATTAATTATACACCTTTAACATAATAATATCAATCAAATAATAGACCTAGGATTGCGTAAATTTATCTTCGGAATTAATGGTGTAGAGTTCACCCACGATGCTCTGATAAAATATCAGGCTATGACTTATGGATTTAATATACAACATTTTTGTACTCAAATCAAGCCCAGATC
>JAAYNM010000075.1 GCA_012520815.1 Clostridiales bacterium | reverse complement strand
TCGATGAGAAACCGGAGGCTAGGCATAAATGTTTGAACAAGACTTTTTGTGTACACAATAAGTGTACACAAGGAGTCTTTTTTTATTTAATAGGAAAGTTCTTATAAGGACTTTAAATATTGCAGACGAATTATTAAAAATTAGATTGAATAATTCTAAGGAGCTTGCATAATAAAAGCAAAGGAGGCAACTATTGCCCTGCACTATTTTTTTGATTCACCTAAAGATATATTAAGATAAATTTTTTTGGTAAAAACACAAAATATTGAAAAAAATATTGACATAACCACAAGATGTAGTATAATTTCATGTGTAGCGATTACGTGAGATACGTGGCACTGGTGAAGCGCTACGTGATGAGAATACATTGAAATGTATTATATGTGTAGCAGTCGTAGAAATATATATTGAAAGAGAAGGTGGCAAGTTTGAAGGTTATCAAAAGAAGTGGCGTTGAGGACAATTTCGATGAAGAGAAGATTAAGGCAGCCATTGTAAAGGCAAATCTCAGTGTCCCAGAAACAGAAAGAATGAATGATTTAACCATTCATTTGATTGTTAAAGCAGTTGCAGAAGAATGTGGAATGAAGAAACATGCTCCTGGTGTAGAGGAAATTCAGGATATGGTTGAAAACCATATTATGGAAAAAAATGCGTTTAACGTGGCTCGTAGTTATATCACATACCGTTATCAAAGAGCTGTAGTTCGTAAATCAAACTCAACAGACAAGCAGATATTAAGCTTGTTAGAGTGCAACAATGAAGAAGTTAAACAAGAAAATTCCAATAAAAATCCTATTGTAAACAGTGTACAAAGGGACTATATGGCTGGAGAGGTTAGTAAGGATATTACAAAAAGATTTTTGCTTCCTAAGAATATTGTAGATGCTCATGAACAAGGAATTATTCATTTTCATGATGCAGATTATTTCGCTCAGCATATGCACAACTGCTGCTTAGTTAATCTTGAGGATATGCTTCAAAATGGTACGGTAATTAGCGAAACTATGATTGAAAGACCAAAGAGTTTTGCCACTGCCTGTAATATTGCGACACAGGCTATTGCCCAAATCGCAAGTTCACAGTATGGTGGACAGAGTATCTCATTGTCACATCTTGCACCTTTTGTAGAGGTTAGTCGTCAGAAATTCCGTAAGGAGGTTCGTTCAAGCCTTGATATAGTTGGATTAGAGGCAGATGATGATATGATAAATAAAATTGCCGAGGAAAGGGTTCTCGAAGAAATAAAGCAAGGAGTGCAGATTATTCAGTATCAAGTTACCACACTTATGACCACTAATGGACAAGCACCATTTGTTACTGTTTTTATGTATTTAAATGAAGTTCCAGAGGGTCAGACAAGAGACGACCTTGCGATGATTATAGAAGAGACATTAAAGCAAAGAATTCTCGGTGTGAAAAATGAAAATGGTGTATATATTACACCAGCTTTTCCGAAACTGATATATGTATTGGAAGAGGATAATATTAAAGAAGGCACACCATACTTTGAACTTACAAAACTTGCAGCACAGTGCACAGCTAAGCGTATGGTTCCAGACTATATTTCTGAAAAAGTAATGAAAAACCTAAAGAAAGGATATTGTTATCCATGTATGGGTTGCCGTTCATTCCTTACTGTTTTTCATGAGGAAGATGGTCGTGGTAAATTCTATGGTAGATTTAATCAGGGTGTAGTTACCTTGAATTTAGTTGATGTTGCATGTTCGTCTCGAAAAGATATGGAAAAATTCTGGAATATATTAGAAGAGAGACTTGAACTTTGTCATCAAGCGTTACTTATCCGTCATGAAAGGCTTAAAGGTACTAAATCAGATGTAGCACCTATTTTATGGCAACACGGCGCATTAGCTCGTTTGAAAAAAGGTGAAACGATTGATAAATTATTATTCAACGGATATTCAACTATCTCATTAGGATATGCAGGATTATGCGAATGTACAAGATATATGAAGGGGATGTCCCATATAGAACCCGAAGGAACTCAGTTTGCATTGGATTTAATGCAAAAATTAAATGATGTTTGCGCAAAGTGGAAGGAAGAACACAATATAGACTTTAGTTTATATGGCACACCACTTGAATCAACCACATTCAAATTTTCAAAATGTTTACAGAAACGATTTGGAATTATTGAAGGTGTTACAGATAGAAACTATATCACAAACAGTTACCACGTTCATGTAACAGAACAGATTAATGCTTTTGATAAGCTAAAATTTGAATCGCAATTTCAGGAACTATCACCAGGTGGAGCGATTAGCTATGTAGAAGTTCCAAATATGAAGGATAATCTTGATGCCGTTATTTCGGTAATGCAATACATTTACGACAATATTATGTATGCAGAACTTAATACAAAAAGCGACTATTGTATGGAATGTGGTTTTGATGGAGAAATCCAGATAGTTGAAAATGAAAAAAAACTCATATGGGAATGCCCAAACTGTGGAAATAGAGAGCAGGAGCGTATGAACGTAGCTCGTCGTACTTGCGGATATATCGGCACACAATTTTGGAACCAAGGACGTACTCAGGAGATCAAGGAAAGAGTATTGCACCTATAAATGGAGGCTGTAAATGAACTATTCAGCTGTAAAATATTGTGATATTGCTAATGGTAGCGGCGTAAGAACTGTGTTATTTGTTTCAGGATGTAGAAATCGCTGCCCGGGATGTTTTCAGCCAGAGACATGGAACTTTGAACATGGAAATGTTTTTGACAGTAAAATTGAAGAGGAAATAATAGAATCACTAAGACCTGACTATATTGCAGGATTGACCTTGCTAGGTGGAGATCCTTTTGAAGAAGAAAATCAGCAAAGTTTACTTCCGTTTTTAAGAAAAGTCAGGGATACATTTCCAAAGAAAAATATATGGGCATATACAGGCTATGTTTTAGAGAGAGATCTAGTTCCAAATGGAAAGAAATATACTGCTTATACTAGGGAAATGTTAGAGTTAATGGATGTACTTGTGGATGGCCCTTTTGTACTTGAACAAAAAGACATTTCACTGAAGTTTCGTGGTTCTAGTAATCAAAGGATTATTGATTTGAATAAATATAATAAAAATCAAGACATTGTATTATTATATTAAAATGTTTGTATACTAAATGTAATATGTTAAAAGATGACATTCCCCTTATGAATGTCATCTTTTTTATGGCACAAATAGAAAATGATGATATAATATATAGAGGAATTTTGTTGCAGATTGAAATAAAGGAGGATTTGAATGAATTCATTTATATTTGTGGGCGTAATGATACCCTTTATGGGAACAACGTTAGGCGCTGCAATGGTTTTTTTATTAAAAAAGAATATTAAAACGTCAGTGGAAAACTTGTTACTTGGATTTGCAGCAGGTGTAATGATAGCGGCAGCTGTTTGGTCTTTGCTCATACCGTCTATGGATATGGCAAAGGAACAGGGGATTATAGAATGGGTGCCTGCTGTGGTAGGATTTGCGTTAGGGATATTATTTTTACTTATACTAGATAATTTAATCCCCCACTTACATTTGGATAAAAATGAGCCAGAAGGTCCAAAATCAAAGTTGAAAAAGTCGACAATGCTTATTTTAGCAGTTACCTTGCATAATATTCCCGAAGGAATGGCAGTCGGGGTGGTTTTAGCAGGGGCACTTACAGAAAATACCACTATGACAATTTCTGGAGCAATTGCGCTATCCGTGGGAATTGCTATACAAAACTTTCCAGAGGGGGCCATTATTTCAATGCCACTTTTAGGTCAAGGTATTTCAAAACCCCGTTCGTTTTCATATGGAATGTTATCTGGAGTAGTAGAACCTATAGCCGCTGTGATTACTATAATGTTATCATCACTCATTATTCCACTATTGCCATATCTTTTAGCTTTTGCGGCAGGAGCAATGATGTATGTTGTAATAGAAGAATTGATCCCAGAATCCCAACAAGGGGAGCATACGGATATAGGTACAATAGGCGCGGCCGTGGGATTTATGCTAATGATGATTCTTGATGTGACACTAGGGTAATTAATTCCATACATTAAATATTAGAAAATAATATGTAGGCATAAAGAACATTTGTAAGACCTTCATTGCAGGAATAAAAGTTGATAAATTAAAAAATATAGGGGAGCAAACGATTGAACCCATTACAAAGATTGGAATGGTTGCACAATATATCGCTAGATTTTTTATTAGAGTAGAAAGAATACAGGTAAAACTAATAACTATTAAGCTGTAGCACAAAAGTGTTGCAGCTTCTTTTGTAATGTTTCCTGAAATACCTACGATATAAAGGGAAATAATACCTGAAATGTTGCAAAAAAACACGGGAATAGCTGTGTCATAAATACACATTTTCCATCCGAATCCGGAGTTTTTATCCTTTATGTAGTTAAATCCACCAGCAAGGGCAGCTAGAAAGATAAGTAGGGCTACGATGCCACGAACCGGGGTCTTTATATAATCAGTTATGCTAATGCTGGAAGTTTTATCTATATCACCATTTGTGTAATCGAAGGAGAAAGTTTTGCCATTTGTCAAATAGGTTTCGTAGGAGTTTTTAAGAGATGCCCATTCGTCATCGCTAATATTAGAGAAAGCATTAAATTCATCAATATCTTTCACAAGGGCTGGGTAGCCACATAACTCAAAAACCTTGGCAAAGATTATCTCGTTACTAAGGAAAGAAATCGAAGATTCAGGTTTTGTGTATACTCTAATTAGTCCCACTCTACTGTTATTTAATACTCGGTTTTCAAAGCCCTGAAGAATTGTATATCCGCATTGTACAGAGCCATTTAAAACTGCTTTTTCCATAGAAGCGGTATTATCATAAATGGTATAACCAATAATGCTACTATGTTCAGAAAGTCCTGAAATAAAATCAGATGAAAGTACGGAATTATCTTCGTCCACAATACCAATTTTTATTGTGGATTCAATGCCTATAGAAACCTGCCTAAGGCCAAATGCACAAAGGGGCATAATAAGTAAAAGTATAATGAACAACCAGTTTTTAAACTGTCGTTTAGATAAATAATAAAACCATGTAAAAAACTTTTTCATTATGCCATCTCCTTTCTATTTCTGCGATTA
>JAAYNM010000074.1 GCA_012520815.1 Clostridiales bacterium | reverse complement strand
CTAATGTGTTAGTAAGTAAACTAACCGAGCAACTTTCTACTCCTGGAACTTTTGATACTGCCTTTTCAACTCTTGCACTACAGGCAGCACAACTCATACCTGTAATATTATACTGTTCCATATATTCTCCTCACTTTCACTGTGTTATTGCATTTTAAAACATTCTCGCAATGCTATTCTTTAAAAATAAATCACCTTTACAATTGATTGTTGAAATAGTCCTTATCCAAATAGACTCAACTGCTCCCAAGCCATCTTATCCTCAAACATTCTCATATATTCAATTAATTTATTAGAATTGTATTCGATTCCGTTTGAATTACAAAAAGAATAAACCATATTCATCAATTCCTTGGCATTTGGAGACGGTACATCATAACTATTACCAAATGTTTTAACATATTTGTCTTTCAATCCAGGGAAATGCTCATCTAATTTCTCATAATAATATTGTCTATTCCCATCTCGCAATGTCATTCCTGCACCGAACATCATAATTCCATGGGTTTTTGCTGTTTTACAATATTCTAAAATACCCTGTACATTTTCTTTTGTATCATTAATAAACGGGAGTATCGGCGTAAACCAGCATACCGTAGGTATTCCTTCATCTCTTAGTATATTCAGAACTTCCGCGCGCCTACTTGTAACGCATACATTAGGCTCAATTATTTTACACAGTTCATCATCAAAAGTCGTAAGTGTCATTTGAACCACGCATTTTGTCTTCGCATTAATACTTTTTAATATATCCAAATCTCTAAGAATTAAATCTGATTTCGTCTGGATAGCCAACCCAAACTCATACTGATCAATAATCTTTAGACATCTCCTAGTAAGTTTTAAATCCTTCTCAATATGTAGATATGGATCACTCATAGCTCCAGTCCCAATCATACATCTTTTTCTTTTATGCTTTAGGTTATGTTCCAGAAGATCTGCTGCATTTTTCTTTATCTCAATATCTTCAAATTCATGTTTCATATTGTAGCATTTACTTCTAGCATCACAATATATACAACCATGACTGCAACCTCTGTAAATATTCATCCCATTTTGCGGCGATAAAATGGACTTGGCATTTATCTCATGCATTTAATTACCTCTCGCTTTTGCTTATTCACTCAAAAAAACTATATAAATTATACCATACATTCCAACATATTGCCCACAATTTTAATTTAGCCCTTTTGTTAATGGGATTTCTCTGTTAGAATATACAATGAACAAAAAACAATAAGTGAGGTAATAAACATGGGTGGCTTTTTTGGCGTCGCAGCAAAAGAAGACTGCGTTTTTGATCTTTTTTTTGGAACAGATTATCATTCCCATTTAGGAACACGTAGAGCTGGTATGGCTGTATATGATCCTGAAAATGGATTTGAGAAGGCTATACATAATATTTCAAATGCACCGTTTCGAACAAAATTTGATTCTGAATCAAATACAATGCGTGGAACAATGGGTATTGGATCTATTTCGGATTATGAGGGGCAACCTGTACTTGTACGTTCCCATCATGGCACTTATGCCATTACAACTGTTGGTAAAATTAATAATATTGATTCTATTGTGGCAGATATTCTTAAGAGCAATGTTCACTTCTTTGAAATGAGCAGTGGCGATATTAGTCAGACTGAAGTTATAGCCGCTATTATCAATCAAAAAGAGAATTTCATAGAAGGTATTAGATATGCCCAAGAAATCGTTGATGGTTCAATGTCAATGCTTATTCTTACTCCAAAGGGAATATATGCTGCCAGAGATACTCATGGCAGAACTCCTATAGCCATCGGCAAACGTGATGATGCGTTCTGCGCATGTTTTGAAAGCTTCGCTTTCTTGAATTTAGGATACACTCCACTAAAAGAATTAGGACCTGGCGAGATTGTTGTTATGACCGCTGATGGCATCAAAACTTTAGTTGCTCCTGGCAAGGATATGAAGATTTGTACTTTCCTTTGGGTTTACTATGGTTACCCTTCATCATCATATGAAGGTATAAGTGTGGAAAAGATGCGCTATAACTGTGGAAAGTTACTTGCAAAGCGTGATAATGTTCGACCTGATGTTGTTGCTGGAGTTCCTGATTCTGGTATTGCACATGCTATTGGATATGCCAATGAATCTGGAATACCTTTTTCTAGACCATTTGTAAAATATACTCCTACGTGGCCTCGTTCATTTACGCCTACAGTTCAAAGCAAGCGTGATCTCATTGCAAAGATGAAATTAATTCCCGTTCACGACTTAATTAAAGATAAGAGTCTCCTCTTGATAGATGATTCTATTGTTCGTGGCACACAATTACGTGAAACCACTGAATTCCTATATGAAAGCGGAGCAAAGGAAGTTCACATTCGACCAGCTTGTCCTCCCCTTTTATATGGCTGTAAGTATTTGAATTTTTCACGTTCAAACTCCGAAATGGAACTTATTACCCGTCGTGTTATAAATGAACTAGAGGGTACTGACAATGTAAGCGATGAGATTTTAAAAGAATATACTAACCCTGATAGCGAGAAATATCAAAATATGATTGATGTTATATGTGAAAGACTCCGTTTTACATCACTAAGATATCATAGACTAGACGATATGATTGAATCCGTGGGTATTGACCCATCTAAATTATGTACATATTGTTGGAATGGTGTTGAATAATCTCCACCACATTTATTCCCATTGCTTGGGCTCGAGCGTAAGTACGCTCCCCAAGTTCTAGGGATGAAACAATCAACTTATCTGCATATTTTCCACCGAACTTCTTAGCTACTGTCTCAAGTTCATACAATGCATTATGGTCCACTGCTCCACACTTACATGAAATAAATAATGGCAAATTATCTTTTATCAATAATAAATCTATTTCATTTAATACACCTTTTTCTTCTTGACCTTTGTTTAACATATCCCAATCCAAATGGACTCCTATAGAGCAGTCATCATATTTTCCTGACTCATGGGCAGTTATATATGTATACATCTCCAAAATGCTCCCTGGATCACACATTATTTCTTTAAAAAAATCACTATTAAATTCAAATGTTATCCTTTTGTTGAGATTATGGAGATTAGAAATAACTTTAATCTTCTGGATTGCCTTTAGGAATTCCATAAATTCCAGAATACTATTTATATTTTTACATTTTGACATAATGGACTGAATTTCACTATGAAGTAATACCACCTTTAATGAATTGGTATTTGTCTTATATTTTATTATATTTGCATATCCATTCCATTTGCTCTGGAATTTTTTAAATACCTTCCAGATCCTTTTAATATTTACACTAGATTCAGTGGAATTTATGCAAATCTTATAGTCTTTTTGGGCCCTGTAATTGATACTTCCCTGATGCAATTTTATAAACTGCTCTATATTCAAATGACAATTTTCTTTCCTCTTGGTTCTTATAGTGTCACTTGAATTAAACATATTAAATTCGTGTAATATATTTGAATTAATGTTGATTCTATGCATCGGGCATTTATATCTTTCCGCAATAATACCAGCTGCCACAAGAACTAATTCTTCTCCGCCAGTTATATCCAAATAACAGCTATTTCCCATTTGTATCTCATTATGAACTGCTTTATCCATCTTGCAAATAATATCATCTAAGTCATTTCTGCTTACAGTCAAATATCTGATATCTACAATACCAGCCACTTCTTCAAGCACTTCCTCGACACTTTCCTTCGAGCTTTCAGTCATCATATCTTGAAATCCTATAAAAATCACTCTATCAATATTGTAATTTAGGCATGTTATAACATTTTCTAATGGTTCTTCACTATAAAATTCAATGTCTACGTTCATTCTTTATCCTTTTGGTGCACATTCAAGTAGTCTGCCTTCAATTATAAACTGTATTTTTGCTATTTTCAATACAAACATTTTACCCGTTTTTATTTATTTTTCTCTAGTTTTACACACGCTGCTGCATTTAGATTGTCATCCAATACTAACGCGCCTACACCATTCTCCGTATATAGCGCTCATTATGTCGAAAGCAAAGCTCACTCTCCACATTCGCCTCTCTCTGAGATGCTCTCTTGCGCCCATTATATTGTGAGCAGGGCTCATTATATCTTGTAATCCATACTTTTCCCTGCAATATCCATTGTCATATTTCTAAAATCTTTTTTTGTAAATCGAGGGTTTTTCATATCCTCATTAAAATGTTTTTTTGTGTTAAATACCGATAACACTACAGCATAATCGCAATTTATTGTATCAAAGTCAAAAAAAACGCTTTTCGTGCTAATCCAGAGTGGCCTTCCATCTTTATCCACAAACTTCTTACTAGGATAAAATGTTTCTAATATAGGGTTCCCATAACATTCACGTCTCCTATACTTTTGCCTAATATTTTTTCTTGGAAAATTAACCGCTGTAACTCCATTCAAGGAAAAAATAGCTATTTTATACATTTTTTCATCAAAATATATCCAAGAAACCTCGATATCTGTATTGTGAACTAAAATATCGCTGGACCACCCACAATCATTTAGTAAATGCCATTTTTTGTTAAAGAAGTTAAATGCATGTCTTTTATATATTTTACATTCTCTATCTTCCTCAATAATACAATAACAAAAACTATCAACATAAATGTAAGTAATATTTTTACCATTCACTACTTTTATCACTTCATCAACTCTGCAATCACTAAATTCTTTGGTAAGATTCTCTTTTGTAAAAACAGTATTGTTCTGGCAAAAATAAACCATCGCACCTGTCACATTGGATATTGATTTATCATCACTTACAGTGATTTTATACATCCTATTCCTCCGAAAATACCTGCTTTATACTATCGTAATGCAAAAATATACCCTCTTTTGCAATCTCCTCAATCTCTTCAGGTGTAGCTAGTTTATATCCTGCCGTCTCTTCTGTTTGGAGTTTTAAATCACTTTCATCAAAGTCCATTACAAACCGATAAATATCTACAAAATAATTATCTCCTTCTTCTGGATTATCTCTACGATATGAGAATAAATATCCGCCAGAGGCTTTACTTACATCTAATCCTGTTTCTTCAAGAACCTCTCTTCTAACTGCGTCAGCTGAATCCTCACCTGCCATAGCCGCTCCTCCTGAAACTTCCCACCAGCCTGGTGCCCATGACTTAGTCATTACTCTTTTCGTAATAAGATATTTACCATCTGGTCTTGCAATCACTCCTAATACGGTTAGATGGTATTCACCTTCCTTAAGTATCCAATCATTACGCTTCATAGTGCGTCCTGTTCTTTTTTTGTTACTATCATAGATATCCCATAATTCCATCGTTATTTTCCTATTCAACCATAATATATGTGTCGAATTTTTCCTTTCTTTTCATGCTTACATTTTTATATTCAAACTTCTTTTATCTAATAATCTATTAAGATTAATCTTTTTCAAACGAATATAGCTAAATAACCTCACACATAATAATAAGTGACAGCGAAAAATAAATCAACTACTCATTGTGCTAAAATATGATTCAAGTATATTATTTTCTTGTTTTTTTTGACTTAAAGTGATATTATATGACTATTATTTTCCTCGGAGGCAACTATGAAATACATTAAACAATTCAGTATTATTCTCTTTATTTCATTTATAGGTGAAATGGCTCATCATTTTATAAAGCTTCCTATCCCCGCAAGTATCTATGGCATTGTTATTATGTTTTTATGCCTATTAACAAAAATAGTAAAATTAGAATCTGTGAAAGAAACAGGTGATTTTTTAGTAAAAATTATGCCTATGACTTTTATTCCTGCTGCTGTAGGCTTACTAAATGTTTGGGACATAATTAAAGTCTCTCTATTAGAATATATCTTAGTAACTATTTTATCCACGATTTTGGTTATGGTAGTATCTGGTCATATTTCTCAGTTGATTATTCGACATACGGACAAAAAAATATCAATAAAAAACAATAAAATTCATGTAAAGGAGGCGCGAAGTCATGAATAGTGTTTTAGAAGATTCTATTTTCTTTGGACTAACTCTAAGTTTTCTATCATATTTTCTTGGAGATTTTCTTCAAAAGAAATTTAAATCACAAATTTTTAACCCCTTACTTATCTCTATTGTTATTTCTATATCTGTCTTGACGATTTTCAACATTGACTACGATAGCTATTATAATGGTGCAAAATACATTAGCTATTTGCTCACTCCTGCCACCGTAGCACTTGCTATTCCTCTCTATGAACAATTAAATACTCTAAAGAAAAACTATAAAGCTATAATAGCTGGCATCCTTTCTGGTGTACTTACTAGCCTTAGCTTTGTTCTTGTAATGGCATTGATTTTTAACTTTAGTCACGCTGAATATGTAACTTTCTTGCCTAAGTCCATTTCCACAGCCATTGGCATGGATGTTTCAAGTGAGCTTGGTGGCTATGTATCTGTAACGGTTGCCATTATCGTTATCACTGGTATTATTGGAAATGTTGCTGGTAGCGGTATCCTAAAGATTTTTAGAATAACTTCACCAATAGCAAAGGGTATAGCCCTTGGCACTTCTTCACATGCTATGGGTACTGCAAAAGCAATGGAATTAGGCGAAGTTGAGGGTGCAATTTCAAGTCTTTCTATTGTAGTTGCAGGTATCATAACTGTGATTGGAGCATCTATATTTGCAGGATTTATGTAGATTTGTACATATTTCATCCAAAAATGGTCATACTATTTTCGGGATATTCTCTAATCGATATAAATTAATTAGTATTCTTTATGCATTAAAAACATCACTACTAAAATAACAAATAAGTATACTGGTAACCACATAACGTTAATGTGATCGGCAATAAGTCCAAAAAATGGTGGTGCTAAGCAAGTTCCCACATAAGCACTTGCCATTTGAACTCCTATAATTGCCTGAGATTTATCCGCTCCAAAACGTTTAGGTGTGGAATGTATAATACAAGGATAAATAGGTGCACATCCTAGTCCTATAAGAACTAACCCTATCATTGACACTGTACTTCCTAGTGGCAGAAGCATTGTAACTATTCCTAGTGCAATAATAAATTGACCAAGTTTTATCATTTTGGTATCATTTAACTTCATAGTTAAAAATCCACTTAATGCTCTTCCTACAGTTATTCCTATGAAGAAAAGGCTTGCCAAATTTGCTGCTTTTGAGGCAGATATTCCATTATGAATTACAAGATAACTACTTGCCCAAAGCCCTGCTGTCTGCTCTAAACCACAATAACAAAAAAACATTATCATTGCCTGTTTTGCACCCGGTATTCTTATAATTTCCTTAAGTGTAAGAGGCTTGGAAAATCCTTCACCTCTAGTTTTACTCCCATCAATTTCTTTTTCGTTCTCTATAATATCTACACTATCAATTTCTTCAGTCTGCGCGTTACGATTCTTCCACAATGGTAAACTTAAAAAGAGAATAGCTGTCAAAACAATCTGTATAATGCCAATATAGCAATATCCCATATTCCAACTTCTACCACCAGATAGTGCAAATCCCATAATATATGGCCCTGCTGATGCTCCAATACCCCACATACAATGGAGCCAACTCATATGACGGCTTTTATAATGCAGCGCTACATAATTATTCAAAGAGGCATCCACACTTCCTGCTCCAAGTCCATAGGGGATAGCCCATAAACAAAGCATCAAAAACGAATTACTTACTGAAAATCCAAAAAGAGCCGCAGCCGTCAATGCCACACTTATAGCTGTAACTTTCCCTGTTCCAAGCCATTTTGTCAATCTATCACTTTGCAAACTTGAAACGATAGTTCCCAAAGCTATAATCATTGATACAATTCCAGCAAATGATACAGGAACCCCAAATTCACCATATATGCTCGGCCATGCTGCACCAAGCAATGAATCCGGCAATCCCAGACTAATAAATGAAATATAAATAATTGCTAACAGTAAATTTACCATTGAGTTTATCTCCATAGTTTTTAATCATCTTATCAAGTACATATAATTATCTTAAATATCTATTTTCTTTTCTAGAAGTGCGTATCTATATTTGTCATATATCATTGTACTGTAGTAGTTGTTCGTGACTTTTCCATCTAAAATAAGGGCCCCAATATAATGTTGACTATGCTCCTGCAAATATCTCTTTGCCATTTCTGCAAATGCTCCACCTAGCCCAAAGTGACCTTCATCAACGCCCATATACAATAAAACATATTCCTTTGGTTTCTTCTTGGTTTTTAAAATATGCATGATTTTTGACAATGTTATTCTTCCGAAAGTGGCATTCCCAAAGTTTGGCACATTGATAAAGAAGCCAGCTAATTTCTCATTCTTATATGCTAACGTTACCATTTCAAAATTAAGCACCAACTGTAGTGACGAAAAAAGTTCCGTGAATTGTTTAAGTTCTACGAACTTAAATCCCGGAAAATCAGAATATAATTTTATAAGTAGTTCATATATTTCTTCAAGATTGTCCAAAAAGCTCTCTTTTGTAGGGTTTTTAAATGTATAACCTGCATTAATTACATGATTATATCTATTTATACATTTAGCATCCACATCATAGTATGTTGGTATTTTTCCTTGATTTGACGAATAATAGTTACTTATTGCATATCCAGCCTTTTTCCACAAATTTAAATAATACTCTTTGTTATATGGTTCTCCTGTATATAGCTTTTCAAAATGATTTATTTTTAATCTGTATTTTATCCAAAAAGACGCATCAATAGGGCCTATGAGACTTTTCTTTCCATCTTCTATTGCCTTTTTTTCTACGCCACAAAAAAGCATAGCACTAGCACTTTCACTATCTATACTTTCATAAAATCCCACATATCCCTTTTCATCATCTGGATAATATGTAAGTAAACATCTAGAAACTACTTTATCATTTTCATCTACCACTATAAAAGGGTGAATTTCAAAATCACTACTTAGTATGTGTTTTCCCGAGAGTAAAAGGCGTTCTGTCTTTGCGTCCTGTGTTAAATAAGCCTTGTCATAAATTTTTTTTGGTAATTTAATGAAATTTTCAATGACGAAAACTGAAAATCCATGGTGTAAAGTATATTTTTCTTTATGCATTATTTCTTTATCCTATCTACTACAGTTATTTTACCGCTATTTGTGTCCATCTCAACTATATCACCGCTCTTTAAAATGCGTGTAGCATCTTTAACATTTACAATAGAGGGTTTTCCTAATTCTCTTGTTATAATAGCTGTGTGACTTAATATCGATCCTTTTTCAGCTATAATTCCTGCGGAATTTTCAATTAGAAATACCCATCCAGGATCTGTCATTTGAGTCACAATAATTTTGTTTCTTGTATCAATATTTTGATTAGGTTCTTTAATAACCAATACTTCTCCAACCACCCTACCCAGTGATGCTGGCGTGCCTAATGATGCTGACGTACCTATAAGTTCATTTGGTTTGTTTAATACATCAAATTGGGGATTATGTATTTTTTTATTAATGATTTTATCTGAAAAAACAAGTCTGCTAAATGCTGGTAGTTCCCCATACATTTTGTATTCTACAACTCTATCTGAAATCCTGTCCTTTAGCATTTGCATATTTGAAGTCAAATCTTGACACTCCGAGATATATAAATAGAAAATATCTTCTCTTTCTTTTATTTTCTCTTGTTTTACAAGTTCTTCTCCTATAGTCAAAAATATTTTTCTAGCAAGACCAAATATTCTAGTTCTGTTTAATCTAGATATTTCTCTGTTAGCAATGCCCATCTTTGCACGTTTTATAAAGAAACCATTTTTTGAAGGACTTTTTTCCTTCTGTATATCAGCACCATCACTATTTTTACTATCATCTATATTTTCACTATCGTCTATATTTTTATTTCCCTTGGTGTTTCTTTGGATTCTATCTTTTATATATTCATCCAACATTTCAGGATTGGTTCTATATGTCCTTGTCTCCAATTTCAGCTCACATAGACACCTGTCTCCATAAATGCTTATATACTTTATTTTTGCATTATGTAGTCTTTCGGACATCATACCTTCATTTTGTGCCATAAATACCAGTTTATTGATTTCCTCCACTGGTTTCATACTTTCAAGATTTTTAATATTTGCAATCATATCCCTATTTTTTCTTCCTGACAATGCAGTAAATATAAATGTATACATATCGTTAATCAGTGTAATATCCCACTTTTCTACTAATACGTCAAAGATTGATTCATACATACAAAGAAGCTGATTCATTTTTTCTTGACTAGAAATGTTTTTTTCTATAAGTTCATCTAAATCTTTCTCCGTCTTTGCTATATACTTATCAAAAAAAGTATTTAGTTCCCTCATTTTCTTAGGTGTTTTAATCAAGGCACTTACTAATACTAAAGTCATCACAAACTTGGTCCTTAGGTGTACTTTTTCTTCATTTACTGATACCATCTTGTTATTAACACCAAGCATTTCCTGCCACATCGGTATTATTCTTTTTGAGAATGGTAGTAAGCGTAAAATTTCATACCAGTTGCTTATTCTATAGTAAATCCTTCCGTTTGCTATATCTGTCATATTTATTAAAATCTCATCCATAGAATTTACAAGTTTTTGATCTTTAGTAACCCTTAAAAGAAGAGACTTGAATACCCTATAGTATACATCTTTTACAAAACTCTGCGTAAGAGGCAATGATACGCCTGGATAACTCTCCACAATATTACTGTTATCTAGAATAATATTACCCTCACCTAACGTTGTAATTGGTCTCACTTGAAGTATAAATATCTCATCATTTCTAATAGCAAATTCTACATCCATTTCTCTTCCAAAAATTTGAGTAATCGCGCTACAATTTTCTAATAGTTCTTTTAACTCCTTTTCATTTAACACGGGCGAATAATTTGTTGTCTCATAATAAAATGACTCATCATCTTTATTATAATAATAAGTTGTAGTATCAGCCTTATCCTCTACCACATCGCAACCCAAACCGAATCCTACAACTATTACTATCTCATTTAATATTCCAAGAGGATTAGCCGAAAACATAACTCCAGAAATTTTAGCCTCCACCATTTCTTGAACAATTATTTGTGTGCCTATATTATATTTTTGATTCATCTCATCATTCTTTATTGCAGTTATATTTACTTCCCTGTTTTTTTCCGTCCTTGCTGCTACATATTCTTCGACGTTTTTATTAGAAGCACTTTCCATTACCTGTTTAGCCACATTGGGCACATCTTTTCTATTTACATTTAGATATGTGTCAAACTGCCCTGCAAATGATGAGTCTGCAGAATCTTCCACATCAAAAGAAGACCTAACCGCAAAGTACTCTTCATTACTAAACTCTAAGTCTATTTTCTCGATTTTGTCCACTACTATAAAAGGAGGAACATTTATTTTATTTTCCTGTAATATTTTTAGATTTTGTGCTTTCAAAATTGAGCCTCCACGGGAATACACCAAAATGTATGCTACCCAACCTTACCAATTAGCAACTAATAAATAAATAATAACAGTAGCTATCATGGTCATTTCCTGCAAATATGTATACATTTCTACTTTTTCCACTATCTTATACTTTGTTGGATCTTTTTTGAACACAATAAACTTCCATGTCATCCAAGAAACTAGTGCAAATAGCACGACTACGGAAATTTTGCTTAAATTCCATACAAGAATAAAATTGGTCACTATGTCTACCCATGTAATTATCATTATAAAATTAATAGTCTTGTTCACTCCAAATAATTTTGAATATGTCGTGTATTCTGTTTCATCTTTTGGAGCTCGTATCTTCCTTGAAATTTCCCAAATAAGAGCTGGAAAATATAATGTGAAAATTGCAAGCACATTTGTGAGACTAAAAATCGGTAAATCATATTTTATTATAGTAAATGAAATAATGTATATATTGATAATAATTTGCACCGGATTGTGTGTCACTAGAGCAAGGGGCAATGATGGTTGAATCTTATGTTTTTGAAAGAACCATATAGCCATCAATGAACCGTATGTATAAAGAATCACACAAAAGATAAAGTTGTTCATAAAAATTAGATTTAATAATATAGTAATTGGTATTAAAAAATACAATAGTCCTTTTAAATCCTTTTTTGTAACCCTTCCAGATGGTAATGGTCGTTCCTTAAATAATCTGCAATCCAACTCGTAATCTTTAAAATCATCAGCTATTCTTAGCCAACACAAGAAGCTAAATATTGTAAATCCACAAACTATCTCCTGAATACCAAAATCAAACTTTGTTATCCCATTGTTTAATATTACAATGAAGTAAATCTCCATTGATACAATGAATCCCAAAAATAATCGCGGAATTATAGGGTACATCTCCCTAAAATAAATTCGTAAACGCTTTAAAACATCAATCATCTCAATTTTCCTTTCCCGTACATTACATCTTTATAAATTCTTCCTTACCTTTAATTTAAGTAATATGAAATTGACCACAGTATGAGTTAATCCACCAAGTAAAATATATCCAAAATATTTACAAATAGATATATCCGAAAAAATATATAAAACAAATATTACTCCAAATAGGGAATCTACTTGATCTATTACAAAAAAAACAACTCCTGTCAGACCTTTATTGGTTTTCCCTGAGTCAATTCCTATACGTCTCTTTATAAAACTATTGGGTAACTCTAACACCATATAGGCTGTCCCAAATAATGCTCCTATGATAAGATTAAAAAGTATTGTATTTTCATTACACAAATATAAATCATTTCTATTATTGATAGCTAGAAAATTCGAAGCCAGACCTGATACGATTTGTGTAAATGAACATATCACTATCATTGAAACAAAACCAATCCAGGTCTTGTTATCTCCAAATATTCTTTTCCCATCCCTTAGAACTTTGTGCTTGTCTATAGGAACTTTATTTTTTTTATAAAATGCCGTTTTTGTAAATATCATATTTAAGATGCCTCCTGCAATTACAGGAAGCATTGTTATGTACATATTCAAAATTAAATCTATCACATCAAACTCACTTTCAAACAAAACTACTTTAATGATTATATCATTGCTATCCATCTTGTTATCAAAATAACAGCCTCGATTGCAAAGAATACAAATCCCCAAATCAAAACACTAGTCGCCGCTATATCCTTGACCACTTTAATTTTTTCCGAAATTTCAGTTGTCAAGGCATCTGCCAGTCGTTCTATGGATGTATTTATAAATTCTGCAGAAAATACACCCCCGCACGCAATCAAAAAAGCAACGTGCTCCATAGAACCAACACGACTGATACAATTAACTATAAAGAAAAATATAGCAATTGTAAAATAGTATTTAAAATTTTTTTCTGTTTTTAATGCACACCTTAAACCTACAAACGCACAACGTATGCTATCTATAAATGTTTTATTCTTCATATTATTCCTTTATTTTATCAACAGTTGCAATGTTTTATATAATTTCTGAGGTTCTATTGGTTTTGAAAGATGAGCATTCATTCCTGCCTCTTTGCTAGCCATTACATCCTCTGTAAATGCATTGGCAGTCATAGCTATAATTGGCATCTCTTTTACATCTTTTCTATCCAACGACCTAATTGCTTTAGATGTCTCAAGACCGCCCATAACAGGCATTCTTATATCTAAAAGTACAGCATCATAAAAACCTTCTGGTGATTTTTCAAGTATATCAAGACCTATCTTCCCATTTTCGGCTGTATCTACTTCAAATCCCACACGTTCTAATAGTCTAACAATAATCTGTGTATTTAGAGGATGATCCTCACACACTAAAACGTGCTTATTTTCAAAATAAGGGTTACCCAGATGATCTTTATGGATACAATTATCAGTCACCTTACTCTTCCTAGTTTCCCTTTTTCTAATTTCGTTAATTTCTTCTTCTGAACACTTTTCAAATGCTAAATTAAGGGTAAATGTAGTACCCTCGCCTTGCCTGCTGACACATTCAATACTTCCATTCATGAGTTCTGTCAGTTTTTTTGCAATGGATAATCCAAGTCCAGTACCCTCTCTGCCTTCATTTTCCTGCACAAACGATTGGTACAGATTCTCCATAAAGCTTTCGCTCATTCCGATTCCACTATCTGATACGATAATTGTACATTTAATTTGACTTGGGTTACCTTCATCTATTACGCCACTAACTTTGAATTTTACAATCCCTCCTTGGGGTGTAAATTTAACTGCATTTGATAGTAGGTTCATTACTACTTGAGATATATGTTGCTGATCTATTTTTATCATAGCATCTTCCATACTAATCTCTTTTTGGAATGTGATTCCCTTTTTCTGAGCTAACTTTTCAATAATAGGTAATATTGTGTCCCATATATGCCTTGTATTCATAGCTATGTACTGTATATCTATCTTATTGCTCTCAATCTTAGTTATATCCAGAACTTCATTAATCAGTCCTAATAAATATTCACCAGAGGTATGTATTTTTTTAAGATATTCTACTTTTTGAGCCTCTGTAGTTTCCTCCAGTAATTCCAGCGAAGAGAAACTATTAATAGCATTCATAGGTGTTCTCATATCGTGACTCATTCTTGAAAAAAATTCCGTCCTTGCAATATCTCTGCTGGCATTTTGGTTAAGTCCTTCAATAGCATCTACTAGTTGATCAATCTCTGAAATACCAAGCCTTCCAAGAGTATATTCTCCCTGTGGTTTCAATGTCTGAACTTCTTTTGCCAATGCTTTAATAGGTGCTGAAAAATGTCTGCTTACTAAAAATATTCCGCACAATCCAAGTAAAAGTGAAAACAATGAAACTGTAGCTAGTGTCGTCTTAATATGTGCAATGTATGAGAATAGTTCGTCCTCATCAACCAAAGCCATTAACATCAACTGCTTACCTTTAAATGGATTATTATTGTCATAAATATCAACTGGAGATTTTTCGCCATATAACACCGTTCCATCTCTACCAGTCACATTAAAGCCTCCTATTTCTGTGTAGTCACCACAGGAAATGATGGCATTGTTTCCAAAACAACGGCTATATATTGGACCTGTTCCTACTATAGGTGTGCATCCCTTTGTTGTAGTATTTTCAATTCCTAAAATATAACAGCTTTTATTTCCATTCCCTAGTTCCTCATTGGGCAAAATATTTCCTAGGTATTTTGTAGTAATTTCTATTCCGAGGACGCCATAAGGATATCCATTTTCATCCATAAGTGGTATAGAATATGATATTACATCCTGGTCGGAATCACTTAATTTATGAGTACTTTCAAAATAGGCAATACTCCTAGAATCTACACCTGGATTATCCCACGCCATATTTAACGGGTTATAATAAAATGCACCATCTGCCTCAGAACTAAATGAGTAACGGGCTTCCCACCATGACTCAAGGGAACAATCAAGGTAAGGAATCATCGCTGATGGTGCTCTAATAACCAGGAGATCTTCTCTTGCTATATAATTACTTGTTTGGTCTAAATCTCTAATGCATAGACCCATTTTTTCTTCTTCACCTGCTGGTGGAAACACGGTCTTACTTTCTTTATTATTTAATATAAGAAAAATACCATTTACACCATTATTTCTTAAGGTCTTTATCAGTGTGTCGGAGGCATCCGTCAAATAACCCAACTGAAGGTCTGTACTTTGTGTAAAGGGCTTATCTCCATAGAGTTCCAAATATTCCTTGTAAATCGAATTCAGTTCACTTTCGCAACTACTAAGATTTGTCCAGCTTCGGGTAAACAATGTTTCCAGCTCATTTTTTCTATTGATAAGACGTTGTGTCAAAATATCAGATGAGTTTTTATTCATCGTTTCTTCAATTCCACCATAAACAGCAGCCACATAAAATATAATGGCCTGAAGTATTAAAATGAAAAATATAGGAATAAATAGTGCCGTAAATATTGATTTTTTACCTTTTTTATTTCGTTTTTTTTGGTTCATCACTTATCACCATTTTCTTTACTATTTTTCTATTGCCATATTAACTTTATTGCAAATATCATTAAACCAAGCATCAAAATATTCATCTGTAACATATTTAGATACTGCTTCCTCGCGAGTAGCGCCTCCGGCAATAGCCCCCACTACAGCTTCTCTATCAGTTATGGCGAGAGTTTCAAGTGAATCTCCCAAAATACTTCTAACATCCTTGCTTCCGTTAAAAGGCTTTGTTGCATATGCTACGCTATTACTAAATGAATCAGCACTAAGTACGAGTGCTTCTAACACATTTTTATCCTTTACTGAAGATTCTTCCCCTGTAAATGCCTTTTTAATTGCATCTTCCTTATTAGCCTCAAGTGTAACCGGAGAATAGCCTGAATCAATAGCAAATTGCACGTTTCTTTCTGGTGCTGTAAACCATTTCAAAAATTCTACTGCCCCTTCCTCCTGAGCATCCGTAGATTTCAAAAGACAATAGCTTGCACCTTGTTGAACTACTGAATCAATTTTAGTATTCTCAAAAGGTAAATCCTTTGTCTGGTAAATTGAAATATTGTGTGTTGAATCATCCTCTAATGTTACTGCAGTTGGAAGGTATCCTGCACTTGATGATGAAGATGTAAGTGCCAATATTCTTCCTGTCTTTGCATCCTCTGAGCGGAACTTTGCGTAAGAAGCAAAATATCCATTAACATAAGGAACATAGAAATTATCCCAAAGTGTCTTAAATGTATCACGATCTAAATTCACTGTAAGTTTACCATTTTCAACCTCAAACATATTTTGACCCAACTGATAACATCCTATATACACATAATTTGCTACAGAATCACGACCATATAATGCTTTTCCATCCTCTCTTATATCAGGAGTTAAGGCGTCCGTCCATTCATAATATACTTTTGCTGCCGCAGTTAATTCTTCTTTTGTTGTAATACTATCAAGAGTAATTCCTGTATCTCTATCAAATAATTCCCAATCTGTTTCATTTGCAGTAAATATTTCTGTGGATTTTATAATTGGAAATAAGAGCAAGTCATTATTTTTGTTGAAACGTCCTTCTTCTATAAATCCTGGAACGTAAGCTGATAACTCCTCGTCTGTGAAATACTTATCTAATGATGCCAATGCATTACTCTCATCCAAAATATATGCTGTCTCTGCATACACCGATGCAAGTGTAGGAATACTCTGTGCTCCGGCCTTTCCAGCCACAGCATCTATTAGGGAATTGGCCACAGTATCAATGTCTCCCTGGCTAACAGCCACAACAACTATACCCTTCTCAATTCCTACTGTACTATTAAATTCTTCTACCAGATGCTCAAATGCTATTAACTGATCACCATTATAATAATTCCAAATGGTTACTGTTACTGGGTTTTTAGGATCAAGAGCGCTGGTCTTGTCATCTCCACAGGCAAATAGTGAAAATGTAGCTGCAATGACTACGATCAGGGCAATAAGCCTTTTTCTAAGACAACTGTTTCTTTTCATAAGTAATCCTTTCATTCCTTTTATAGTATCTTCTATAGAGTTTCGCCTTTATAAAATAATTCACACGATAACAACTGTGTATATTTTACCATATTGTGGCCAAATATTCCATATCTTTAATATGCTGTATTTATGACCATAAAAGTATTGTATCCTCATAGCATT
>JAAYNM010000073.1 GCA_012520815.1 Clostridiales bacterium | reverse complement strand
TTTATACTGTTAATCATAGAGAACACCTATCCTTTGTTTGTATTAGTTAGTCGCTAAATACTTTATCACAAAGTGGTGTTCTCTTGTTTTTTATTTTCCATTATCCGAATAAAATTTTACGCTAGCTTATAATAGGAAGAAAAAGATATTGTGGAAAGAAAAGTGAAAAAAATGGGGAAATAATGAGGGAGGCTATCTATTACTAGAATGGAATAAAAATTAGTTTTAATGTGGAAATGTTTATAACTTTAAAAAAAAAAAAATGTAAAGCTATTATTATTACTTTTTCCATAACGAGGGAAATATTAAAACTAACAAAACTACACTTAAAAACTGGGTATTTTAAGTTAAAATCAAAGGGTTTTTAACTACTTATCCACATGTTATACACATTTTGTGGATAAGATTATGTAAATCAATTAAAATTATTATGTAAAGTGGAAAAAAATTTTTATAAATTTGATATAATGCTTGACGTTCTTTGACTAACACTATATAATCGGTATGGTGTCTTATTTTAAGAAAATACGTTAACCATATATAAATAAAAGGTTATAAAGGAGGTGCTGTAAGATGAAGATGACATTTCAGCCAAAAAAGAAATCTAGAGCTAGAGTTCATGGTTTCAGAGCAAGAATGAGTTCTGTAGGCGGTAGAAGAGTTCTAGCTGCTAGAAGAGCAAAAGGAAGAAAGAAGTTATCAGCTTAAGACCGCATTTATGTGGTCTTTTCTTTTTCAGCGGAAAATAAAATAGTAGTTTTTATTGAAAGCGAGGAAGATAATATTGGCAAGCAAGGAGATTACATGAGAAACATTAATTCTTTAAAAAATAGTGAATTTCAAACTGTATATAAGTTAGGTAAGTCGTTTGCCAATAAGTATTTAGTTATGTATATTTCAGCTAATGAAAATAATGAGAGTAAACTGGGAATTTCAGTTAGTAAAAAAGTGGGTAATAGTATTGTAAGACATCGACTCACAAGGCTTATTAGAGAAAGTTACAGGTTAAATACAAATATGTTTAATAGTGGTTTAAACATTATAGTGATAGCACGAAATACTGCTAAAGAAAAAAGTTTTAAGGAAATTGAAAGTGCATTTTTACATTTATTAAAATTGCACCACGTTTTGAAAGAAAGAGAAGTATCTGGAAATGAAAATACTCAAAATAATATCTAATTTTTTTAATATGATATTAATTTTGCTTGTAAAGTTTTATCGTGTATGTATTTCCCCTTATAAGGGAAGCGCACATTGTAGGTATACACCTACATGCTCACAATATGCTTTAGAAGCATTAAGAAAGTATGGTCCAATCAAGGGTACATTCTTATCCATTAAACGAATATTAAGATGCAATCCATTTTCAAAAGGTGGATATGATCCCGTTCCATAAGGAGGAAATAAATGACAAGTATATTAATGGCAGGCTGCTATGATTTCTTTATTATAAGATGGATAGCTCAGATTCTAGGTGTGATAATGAGTGCCTTATATAGCTTATTTAGTTTTGTTGGAATATATAACATTGGTTTATGTATCGTTGCATTTACAATTATAGTTAAAATGTTAATGTTCCCAATGACATTAAAACAACAGAAGTTTACAAAGGTATCTTCTGTAATGCAACCAGAATTACAGGCTATTCAAAAGAAGTATCAAAACAAAAAAGATAATGATTCAATGATTCGTATGCAGCAGGAAACAAAGGCTGTTTACGCTAAATATGGTACTTCCCCAACAGGTAGCTGTTTACCATTACTTATTCAAATGCCGATTTTATTAGCATTGTATGCTGTAATTATATCTATACCAACTTATGTTCCAGCAGTTTCAAATTTATATGAAAACATTGGTACAGAAATTGTTTCAGTAATGGATGATTTCAATGAAATAAATACAGTTAATACTATTGTAACAAATAAAAAAAATGAAGAATTATCAACTATTATAAAAAATAATTACAAAGAAGAGTATTATACTTCAGAAGCACTTGATATTAAAGATACTGTTATATATGATAATTTAAGTGATATGTATGCTACAGTAAAGCCATTGAATGATTTTAATGATGGTTATGATATAGCAAGTACTTTGATAAAAGATTTGAAAAATACCTCTGATGCGGATTGGAAAAAAGCAATCGAAGAGGAAAATAAAAAAGAAAAACCAAGTCAGTATAAAGTTGATTTGCTTACTAAATATAGCGAATTTACAGATACTCAGTGGAATTCATTAGAGGATGAATTTGCAGTTGCTAAGGCAAATATTGAAAAAGAAGAAGAAGAAATATCTAGTATCTACTCTTTTGCTTTTATAGATTTAAGTAAATCACCTAGTGAAGGTGAATGGTATGCACTTATTATTCCATTACTAGCATTTTTAACACAGTTTCTAAGTGTTAAGATTAGTCAGTCGACACAGCCAAGTATGGAAGGAAATCCAATGGCTTCTTCTATGAAGATGATGACATTGATTATGCCTCTTATTTCAGCATTCTTCTGTTACTCATTGCCAGCAGGTCTTGGTTTGTATTGGGTAATGAACGCTGTAGTCCAGATTTTGCAGCAGTTATTTATTAATCATCATTTTAAAAGTATGGATGTTAATGAAATCATTGCTGAAAATGTTGCCAAGAAGGCGAAAAAGGCTGAAAAGCGTGGTATTACAACAACAGCTACAGATAAACATTTATCTTCGGCTGCTACTATGAATGCGAAAAATATTAAAGTTGACAGTAAATATAAAAATGATGCAGTTGAAGTGAGTGAATCTAACAATGCTGAGGAATCAGGTAATACTTCTAGTAAAAAGATGGGAAGTATTGCATCAAGAGCTAATATGGTTCAGTCTTTCAATGAAAAGAACAATAACAAATAACGGAGGAAATTAAAATGGAATATCAAATTTTTACCGGTAAAACAGTGGATGATGCAGTAACAAATGCACTAGTTAAATTTGAAACAACAAGTGATAATATAGAATTTGAAATTTTAGAAAAAGGCAGTAATGGTTTCCTTGGAATGGGTAGCAAACCTGCAAAAATACAGGCTAGAATTAAAGAAAAAGAGATTTCTTCAAAATCTATAGAAGATACAACAGTAGAATTTTTAGGTAAAGTATTTGAAGCTATGAATCTTACTGTTAAAGTAAATGTTGTTATCAGTGCAGAAGAAGTAAATGTAGATCTCATCGGGGACGAAATGGGTATACTCATTGGTAAAAGAGGACAAACTCTAGATTCTCTTCAATATCTTTTAAGCTTAGTTATTAACAAAAATACAGATAATTACTTAAGAGTAAAACTTGATACAGAGAACTATAGAGAGAGAAGAAAAGAAACTCTTGAAAATCTCGCTAAAAATATTGCGTTTAAGGTTAAGAGAACAAAGAGACCTGTAGCTTTGGAACCAATGAATCCATATGAAAGAAGAATTATTCATTCAGCTTTACAAAATGATAGATATGTTACTACAAAGAGTGAAGGCGAAGAGCCATACAGACATGTAGTGGTTGTCTTGAAGAAAAACTATTAATTATATTTGAACTATTAATTATAAACGGCGCGAAAATTTTCGCGTCGTTGACAATATAAGGCATTTGGTGGAATATGATTGAATCGGATACAATAGCAGCTATTGCAACAGCGATGGACAATTCAGGAATCGGAATAATTAGAATCAGTGGAGATGAAGCCATTGATATTACAGATAAAATATTTAAATCTGTGAAAAACAAGAAATTAAAAGAAGTAAAATCTCATACAATTCATTTTGGACATATTGTTCAAAATAATGAAATACTTGATGAAGTACTTGTATCTGTTATGAAAGCACCTAACAGTTATACTAAGGAAAATGTTGTGGAAATTAATTGCCACGGTGGCGTGGTAGTTTTAAATAAAGTATTGGAAACTGTTTTTAAGGCAGGCGCAAGACCGGCAGAGCCAGGAGAATTTACAAAAAGGGCATTTTTAAATGGAAGAATTGATTTAACTCAGGCAGAAGCAGTTATAGATATTATTAATTCTAAAAACGAATATGCACTTACAAATTCTGTAAGACAGCTCAAGGGTAGCGTATCTGTTAAGGTAAAGGAAATTAGAGAAAATATATTAAATCAGATTGCTTTTATAGAGGCTGCATTAGATGATCCAGAGCATATTAGTCTTGAGAATTATAATGAAGAACTTATCAATATAACTACTCTCATATTGAGCGAATTAAGAAAATTATTGGATTCAGCAGACAATGGGAGAGTTATTTCTGGTGGAATTAGAACAGTTATTTTGGGAAAGCCAAATGCTGGAAAGTCATCATTTTTAAATACTCTAATTGGTGAGGAAAGAGCGATTGTAACAGAAATTGAAGGTACCACTAGAGATGCTCTCGAGGAAAATATTAGGATACATGGTATTTCCTTAAATATTGCTGATACGGCGGGTATTAGAGAGACCGAAGATGTTGTTGAAAAGATTGGTGTTAAAAAATCAAGAACTTTAGCTGAAGAGGCAGACTTAGTTTTATTTATTGTTGATGCTTCAAGACCTCTTAATGAAAATGATTATGAAATTATTGATATTATAAAGGATAAGAAGTATCTTGTATTAATGAATAAGTCTGATTTAGAGACAGTTGTAAAGCCTTCGGATATTGTTGGAATAGATGAAAGTAGAATTATAAACATTTCTGCAAAACAAAATATTGGAATTGATATTTTTGAAGATAAAATAAAGGAAATGTTTTTCGGTGGTGAAATCAACTTTGATAGTGAATTATTTATTACTAACGAAAGGCAAAAAAATGATATAAGAAATGCCTATGATAGCATCCTTCTCGTAGAAAACAGTATTAAGAATAGGATGCCGGAGGACTTTTTCTCTATAGATTTAATGAATGCTTACGAGTCATTAGGAAAAGTAATTGGAGAAACCATAGAGGATGACCTTGTAAACCAAATATTTAGCAAATTTTGTATGGGCAAATAAACTGCTTTGGAGGAAGACAAATGTCTGGTTATGTAGAACAAAAATATGATGTACTAGTAGTTGGTGCAGGACATGCAGGTTGTGAAGCAGCCCTTGCATCCGCAAGATTAGGATTAAATACCATTATGTTTACAGTTAGTGTGGATAGTATTGCTTTAATGCCTTGTAATCCTAATATTGGAGGAAGCTCAAAGGGTCATTTAGTTAGGGAAATAGATGCTCTTGGTGGAGAGATGGGCAAGAATATTGATAAGACATTCATTCAATCAAAGATGTTGAATCTTTCAAAAGGGCCAGCGGTTCATTCCTTAAGGGCTCAAGCGGATAAGAAAGATTATTCAACTCAGATGCGAATAACCCTTGAAAATACAGACAATCTCACAATTAGACAGGCTGAAATTACGGATTTGATAGTGGATGATGGTAAAATCGTGGGTGCTAAGACGTATTCAGGGGCAACTTATTATGTAAAAGCTGTGATTCTTTGTACCGGTACATACTTAAAGGCAAGATGTATTTATGGTGATGTAAGTAATCCAACAGGCCCAAATGGTTTACAGGCGGCAAATCATTTGACAGATTCCCTTAAGAGACTTGGAATCGAAATGTATAGATTTAAAACAGGAACCCCAGCTAGAGTAGATAAGAGAAGTATTGATTTTACAAAGATGGAGGAGCAAAAGGGTGACGAAATTGTTATTCCATTTTCCTTCTCAACAGATAAGGATTCTATTCAAAAGGATCAAATTTCATGCTGGCTGACCTATACAAACGAAGATACACACAAGATTATAAAGGATAATATTGACAGAAGTCCGTTGTTTTCGGGTATGATAGAGGGAACTGGCCCTAGATATTGTCCATCAATAGAAGACAAGGTTATAAAATTTGCAGATAAGAACAAACACCAGGTTTTTATTGAACCTGAAGGACTAGACACTAATGAGATGTATTTAGGGGGTATGTCTTCATCCCTACCTGAAGATGTTCAGTATGCTATGTACAAAACCGTTCAGGGATTGGAAAATGTTAAAATTGTAAGGAATGCATATGCAATAGAATATGACTGTATTAATCCAAGGCAATTATTACCAACGTTGGAATTCAAGGGAATTAAAGGTCTGTTTTGTGGAGGACAGTTTAATGGAAGTTCAGGATATGAAGAAGCAGCAGCTCAAGGTATTATTGCTGGTATAAATGCTGCCCTAGAAGTGCTTGGAAAGGAACAAATTGTAATAGATCGTTCCCAGGGATATATTGGAGTTTTGATTGATGATTTAGTTACAAAAGAAAACCACGAGCCATATAGAATGATGACTTCACGTGCGGAGTATCGTCTGCTATTAAGACAGGATAATGCTGATTTAAGACTTACGCATATTGGACATAAAGCAGGTCTTGTAAGTGATGAGGTTTTTGAGCGAGTAGAAAAGAAACGCAAACTAATAGATAAAGAGATAGAACGTCTTGAGAATACTCCAATAGGTGCAAACCAAGAGGTTCAAGATTTTCTTGTTAAATATGAAAGCGCACCATTAAAAACCGGAAGTAATTTGGCAGAGCTGATTCGTAGACCTGAATTAGATTATGAAAAATTGAAGGAAATTGATGTTGATAGACCATTACTAGAGTCAGATATTGTTGAGCAGGTTAATATTAATATAAAATATGACGGATATATTAAGAGACAATTAAAGCAGGTGGAGCAGTTTAAAAAACTGGAAGGAAAGAAACTAGATGCAGATTTTGATTATGCAACCGTTTCTGGATTACGAAGGGAAGCAATGCAGAAGCTGAATTTGTATAAACCATTGTCACTAGGACAAGCATCCAGAATTACTGGTGTTTCACCCGCAGATATTTCAGTGTTACTTGTTTATTTAAGTACAAAGAAGCATAATAGTTAGGTAAGATGGAGGTTTCATGGAAAAATATATACAAGCCGAAACACTAATAAAAGATAGTTTAGCACAATTAGATATAGAGATTTCATCAAAACAGGTGGAGCAGTTATTTATGTTCTATGATATGCTTATTGAAAAAAATAAAGTTATGAATTTGACGGGTATTACAGAAATTAGGGATGTTGTTTTAAAACATTTCGTAGATAGTGTTTCTATAGTAAAAGTAATTGACAAAAGTAAATTTCAGGAAGGAATATCTATTATAGATGTTGGAACAGGTGCAGGGTTTCCTGGAATTCCTCTAAAGATTATATTTCCCAATATTAATATAGTACTTTTAGACTCGTTAAATAAAAGACTTGTTTTTATAAACGAAGTTATCGAAAAACTCTCATTAAACGGAATTACTACAATTCACGGCAGAAGTGAGGACATAGCAAGGAAGAAAGAATACAGAGATGAATTTGATTTGTGTGTATCTAGAGCAGTAGCAAATCTGTCAACTTTGTGCGAACTTTGCCTTCCTTTTGTAAAGGTAAATGGGCACTTTATTTCCTATAAGGCAGGAAATCCCACCCAGGAGATTGAGGAGGCAACATTTGCTATAGAAAAATTGGGAGGAAAGAGAGAATCTGTTGTGAGTTTTTTTCTCCCAGATAGTGATATTAATCGTGTTTTTGTAAATATAAAAAAATGTAAATCAACATCTAAAGCATACCCAAGAAAAGCTGGGACACCAGCAAAGGAGCCTCTAGTTAGGAATAATAAGTAAAGAGTAAGAAATGGAATAAAAATAACCCCATCGGGAAGATTTGATTTGTATGTTACCTGACTAATAAAAATCAAAGCTTTACGATGGGGTTTTTGATACATAGATAAAAGGTAATTGAAGAACCTTAACCTAGGAAAATGCTTAATTCCTTTACGAAATCCTTAGGTTTTTCCAATTGTGGAAGGTGTTTACATCCTTGGATAACAACGGATTCTACTGAAGGATTGAATGCTTTATATTCTGCAATTGTTTCGTTTATACAGGACTCTTCAGCCCCAGCAATAATGATAATGGAATTATCAATTTCCTTTATTGCATGTGCAATATTAATCTCTGTATAATTGGCCTCAATACTTGCAAAGAAGTACTTTGAAGTCATAGTACCGTAATGAGCAGCATCATAGTAATTCTTTATTAATGTTCTATTAATAGAATTCGAGGCAGAGAAGTATTTCTGATGAAATATTTTTCTATAATTTGCATATGAATTTTTAATATTAAAAATAGTAGTACCAATGATAGGCATTTCAATTAATAGCTTAGTTAAGCGTTTGTTAGTAGAAATCTTTTGGGAGTTGATTACTATTGATTCAGGGTTGATCATCGCAATCTTATCAAAAAGTGTATTGTCATTAAAACAAGCCATTACTACAAATTGAGAAGAGGTGCCTGTACAAACTATGTCAACTCTATGTTTAATTACATTTTTCACAAAATCGGAAATCATCTGAACATATAGATAATTCGTATATGTTAATGCAGGTTTATCTGATCTGCCGCAACCTAATAAATCTATGGTATAAACTGTGTGGGTTTCAGCGTAAGAATTGACGATCTTCTTCCATTCTAAATCGCTACTACCACAAGTTAATTCATGGACTAATAAAATAGGCTTTCCTTGGCCTTGTACTGTATAAAAAATATCTCCGAAACGCCATTCGTATTTTTGGGCATGGGTATTCGTAAGTGATGCCTTTGCATTTGCTAAAAGGTTAATTGATCGATTTATCGCATACATTGTACCCGCTGTTATTGATGCTAGTACAGCTACCGAAATTAGTCTATTCTTCTTCATATAAACTCACCTTTCATTCATAATAAGATATTCTTATTATACTGTATATTTGTATTTTTTAAAAGAAATATTTAATTCAAAGATTATTATTTATTTGTCAGTTTATTTGGGAAATTAGTACTGTTAATATCAGTTTAGGTATGATATACTTTTAGTATATTGACTGAATTTTGAACGAAGGATTTTTATGAGAGAAATGACAAAGGCAGAAGGTTATTTATGCGACCGTTTAGATTTATTATCTGATGAGAAGGTTATGATAATAACCAAAATAAACAATATTGAAATAGAAATCGAGGAGGTTTCGTCAAAGATGGCTGAGATTAGTGGCGATGTTGATGAAACTTTTGAGTTTTTTTCGCCCAGAGCTAAGAAAAACGACTTTATTCGAGATGAAATTACAAAACTTAGTGAGTATCGTGATAAATTAAAGGAAGAACTTAAAAGTTTGCAAATTCAGTCGGATATAGTAGATGAAGATATTTCATTAATTAAAGATGCATTAGGCGAAGAAATATTGGAAGATGTGGAGATTGATGATATTCATCAAAATAAAGAGAGATGTGAGCTTGACAGTTTTGATTTATCAGGAATTCGTGTCCTTGAACAGCAAGAAGTTGAACGACAAAGAATTGCCAGGGACCTGCATGACACAACAGTACAGGTGCTCACAAATCTAGTACATAAATGCGAAATTTGCTCTAAAATCATGGAAATTGATACTGTTAGAGCAAAATTGGAGCTTGAAATAATGTCCAAAACATTAAGAGAGACAATAAGTGATATGCGAAATATTATTTATGATTTGCGTCCGATGGCTCTTGATGATTTGGGATTGGAAACTACAATTAGACGAGCAGTGGATATTATTGATAGGAATACGGATATGAAAGTTTCACTTAATATTTCGGGTGAACCGATTGATCTCAAGGCGGTATATGCATTAACCATTTTGCGTATAGTGCAAGAAGCTTCTAATAATAGTATAAAGCATTCTAAAGGAAAACATCTCGATATAAAATTTATATATGATACGGATAAAATACTATTATGTATTGAGGATGATGGAATTGGTTTTGATATTGATAACGTTCCACGCCCTGAAAAGAATATGAATAATGGTTTCGGTATTTCGATGATGAAAGAAAGGGTTTTGTTACTTTCGGGAAATATAGCAATAGACAGTAGAAAAGATTTTGGAACCAGAATTTCAGTAGAAGTCCCTATTCAGTAATGGAGGTAGTTTTATGAGTATCAGTTTGCTTATAGCTGATGATCATTCTCTTGTAAGAGAAGGATTGAAGCAATTGATAGAGCTTGAAGATGATATGGTAGTTGTCGGACAAGCGGCAGATGGAGTCGAGGCACTTGAAAGAATTAAAAAACTCAAACCGGATGTTGTTTTGCTAGATATTAACATGCCAGTTATGAATGGCATGGAAACATTAAAGAGAATTAAGACTTTAAATTATAAAGTCAAAGTGATTATGTTGACAATACATAATGAAGTAGAGTATCTTGTGAAAACTGTGGATATAGGATGTGATGGATATGTATTAAAGGATGCTAGTTCAGCTCTTTTAAAGGAGGCGATATACGCGGTTTATAATGGAGAGAATTTTATCCAACCAGCACTTGCGCCTACACTTAATTCTAGATTGGCAGCAAAGTCGACTTCAAGTGAGAAGTTAGCTGACTTAACAAGAAGGGAACTACAGGTTTTAAAACTTGTAGCGGATGGTCTGTTTAATAAAGAAATTGCATCTCGATTAAAAATAAGCGAAAGAACGGTTAAGAATCACATTTCTAGTATTTTTAAAAAGATTGGTGTATCGGATAGGACACAGGCAGCTGTGTTCGCAATAAAGAATGATGTTGTTGATATTTAATAACCTACATAGAAGGAAGAGAATGTTTCACGTGAAACATTCTCTTTTTGTTGTTTTTGGTGGGAGTTAGAAAAAATGAAGTTAGATGCGCAAAATGTATGGATGGAAAATGGTAAAGGCGATAAGATTGAAATGATAAGTACAGTATATGTATTGAGATGATAAAATGTTTCACGTGAAACATTAACTTTTTTGATTTGAGAAACAGTGAATTTTAGTATAACTGGCATTGGAGGTACTAAGGAATTTGTTTTAGGATATAAACAATAGGTGTTTTAAATAGAATGAAGATAGGAGCAATGAAGGTGTGGATAAAAAAGGATGAGGATGAAGACGTCGAAGTGATGAGAAACGTGTGTATAAGAAAACAAGAGAATGTTTCACGTGAAACATTATGGTTTTTGTAGCAAAAAAAACATAATGTGATATAATTAGAATAATAAAATATACGAAAGGCGATAGAATGGGAAGAATTATAGCAATAGCAAATCAAAAGGGTGGAGTTGGAAAAACAACCACATCTACTAATTTGTCGGCTTGCTTGGCTGAAATGAATAAAAAAGTACTTCTTGTAGACATTGATCCACAGGGAAATGCAACAAGCGGTGTTGGAATAGACAAAAGCAGTTTGGAGAAAACTGTTTATGATATGATTATAGGAAGATGTACACTTGAAGAGTGTCTTATAGAGAACGCACTTGAAAACCTGAGCGTTTTACCATCAAATGTAAACTTGTCAGGTGCAGAAATTGACTTGATTGGCGTAGAAAATAGGGAATACATTTTAAAAGGAAGCATCGATAGGGTTAAGGATAATTATGACTATATAATTATTGATTGCCCTCCATCATTGAATATGCTTACTGTAAACGCAATGACCACAGCCAATACAGTTATTGTTCCGATACAATGTGAATATTATGCATTAGAGGGCTTATCACAGCTAATACATACAATAAATTTAGTGAAGGAAAGATTAAATCCCGACTTGGAAATGGAAGGGGTTGTCTTTACCATGTATGATGCCAGGACAAATCTGTCACTGGAGGTAGTGGAAAATGTAAAGAATAATTTGAAACAATCCATCTACAAGACTATTATACCTAGAAATGTTAGACTTGCCGAGGCTCCTAGCCATGGATTGCCAATTAATTTATATGATTCAAAATCAGTAGGTGCAGAAAGTTATAGATTGCTCGCTGAAGAAGTGATTGAAAGAACAGAAAATGAGTAATAGAGGAAGGTAGAATAGAATGGCTAAAAGATCAGGATTAGGAAAGGGTTTAGATACGCTTATCCCAGTAAATACAGCTGTTAAGGCAAAAGAAAAAGTGGTTGAAAAGATTGTGGAGAAGGTTATAGAGAAGCCTATCGAAGCAAAGTTGAAATTGACAGAGATTGAACCTAATAAATCACAGCCACGTAAGAATTTCGATGAGGAAAGTTTAATGGAATTGGCAGATTCAATTAAACAATTTGGAATAATACAACCGATAGTAGTTCAAAAGAGAAATGGATATTACGAAATTATTGCAGGTGAACGTCGCTGGAGAGCTGCGAAGCTGGCAAAAATCAAAGAAGTCCCAGTAATCATCAAGGAGTACTCTGACGAAGAAATAATGGAAATCGCTTTGATTGAGAATATCCAGAGAGAGGAACTTAACCCAATAGAAGAGGCCATAGCTTATAAGAGGCTTCTACAAGAATTCAATTTAAAACAGGAAGAGGTGGCTGAAAAGGTAAGTAAGAGTAGAACAGCAATAACCAATTCTATGAGACTGTTGAAACTTTCTGATGAAGTACAAAATATGGTCATTACAGAAGAGATATCTAGTGGTCATGCAAGGACACTGCTGGCTATTGAGGATAAAGATAAGCAGTTAGAGCTTGCAAAGAAAATTGCTGAGGAAAAATTAAGTGTTAGAGAAACTGAGAAACTTGTAAAACAGGTTCTTAACCCTAAAGAAAAACCGGAACGGGTTAAATACAACGACGAATTTGTATATAAGGCATTGGAAGCAGATATGAAAACGAAAATAGGATCTAATGTTACTATAAACAGAAGAAGTAAGGAGAAAGGGAAAATAGAAATAGAATATTTTTCCACAGCAGAGTTAGAAAGAATTGCGGAACTTATAAATAAACTTAAATAGAAGATACAGATTAATAAAATTGGAGATAATAAAATGAACAGTAACATTTTTGATAAAATTGGCTTAACAAATATAGATCCAGCAATATTTATTATTGTTTTATTGGTGCTTGCTATTATGTCTATAGCGTATAGTATAGTATTAACTAGTAAATTAAAGAAGATTGATAAAAGATATAACGAGTTTATGCTAGGCAAAGACGGAAAATCGCTAGAAGAAGAATTTACTAAGAAATTTAAGGAAGTAGATGAACTAAACAAAGAAAATAAAATCAAAACAGCAGCTATTAATAAAATAAATGAAAATCTCAACATTGCAGTACAAAAATGTGGAATAGTTAAGTATGATGCATTCCATGAAATGGGCGGAAAACTTAGCTTTGCACTTGTTCTTCTTGATAAGGAAAACAATGGTTTTGTAGTGAATGCTATGCATAGTCGAGAAGGTTGTTATACATATATTAAGGAAATTATCAATGGAGAATCATTTATTGCATTGGGTAAAGAAGAGAAACTTGCACTCGATAAAGCAATGGGGAACAATGGTCTATGATTAAAGTAAAAGTAAACAAACTAAAAGGACATGAGATTTTAGCGAAACATATTGTTTCGGAAAGTGGATTTGAACTCATATCGACTGGAACAATGTTGAAAAAAGAATACATTGAGCGACTCAAAGAATTGGGTATCGAGGAAGCCTATGTAATGGAATCGGAAGAGCCAAGTAAGGAAGACGAAACCTTTGACATTATAAAGGAAGAAGTTAGAGAAGAAAGCAAAAAAGTCGTTAAAAATGTACTGGAAAAACATATTTATAAGAATACAGCTGATTTAACAGAATTGTGTGATGTTGCAGATAATATTATTAACGAAATTATGTCTGAAGAAGAGGTAATGGAACAAACAACTAACATTAGACAGTCAACTACATCTGATGTGTATTCTCACTCCATAAACGTATGTGCACTTTCAACAGTACTTGCGTTAAAGGCAGGTATGTCTAGAAGTATTGTTTCAGACATTGCAAAGGGAAGTATTCTCCATGATATCGGCTTGAGATACATCGTGGTACCGTACGAAAATGCGGATATTATCGAATTACCTCTAAAAGACCAGATAGAATACAAAAAACATGTTGTTTATGGTTTTGATTCCATAAAAAATGTAGATTGGCTATCTGACCTAAGTAAAAATATCGTTTTGTTGCATCATGAAAGAAATAATGGAAGTGGTTATCCGTTTAAAAATCACGGAAGTTCTATAAGCGAGCCTATAAAAATTGTTGCGGTGTGTGATGAATTTGACAGCCTTATTGGAGGAATTGGTCATAAGCAATTTAAAATGCACGAAGCAGTGGAATATATGAGAGCGCTTTCGGTAAATGCACTAGATGGAACTTATGTAGACTTATTATTGCAAATGGTAGCTATGTATCCAGTAGGAACAAAAGTAATGACAAACGAAGGTGAAATCGGTGTTGTTACTAGACAGAACAAGGGATATATTGATCGTCCTATAATAAAAATCATTAAGGACAAGGACGGAAAAGAACCAACTGAGGAATTAATTAAAGACATGACAAAGATTTTAACAATTTTTATTGTTAAAGTTTTTGAGGATTAGTTGTATCTTAGTTTGAATGAATTACCAAATAACTATTACTAAGTAAGTATTATTAAATAAGAATTTTTATATAGGCAATATTAGATGTCTGTGATATAAAAAAGAAGTATTAGATTGCATTGCGCCAACTTGTGAAAATCAATTCATAGGTTGGTGGGATACAATTAATACTTCTTTTTATTTGATTGTACATTAAGGTGCTTATATATTGGTATATTTCTATATTAGGGTGTTTATATTTTAGTGCAGTTATATATTAGGATGGTTAAATTTTAAGGTGGTTATTGCTTAAGGTAGGTATACTTTTATTTATTTACAGATTTATTTTTAACTGTTTTATCTATTAATTCTACAATCATTTTAACCGCATCGGATGTTGGTGCTTCAGACATAGCATCAATATATTTTTGCCTATTATCATATAGGTCGCGAATAGCATCAATAAGATTTTTAGTAGTAACATTTTCTTCGGCCATAACCATACTAAATCCTTGGTGCTCAAAAGATGCAGCATTAAGGATTTGGTCACCTCTACTTGCAGCAGCAGATAAAGGAATTAGTAAATTAGGTTTCTTTAATGCCTGAATTTCACTTATAGCATTAGCTCCTGCTCTTGATACCACTAAATCCACCATTGCAAAGAGATCTTTCATTTCATTTTCAATATATTCAAATTGCTTATAACCTGGTGTAGAAGTAAGTTTTTCATCTAACTTGCCTTTGCCACATAAATGGACAATTTGGAAATGCTTTAAGAGTTCTGGTAGGGCATCTCTGACAGCATTATTAATGGCGGCAGACCCTAAGCTTCCACCTACAATCATAATTATTGGCTTGTTAGCAGTAAAACCACACAAGTCCAACCCAGCGATTTTGTTGCCATGTCTTAATTCCTTACGGATGGGGGAACCAGTTAATATTGACTTTCCCTCTGGAAGGTACTGAGCTGTTTCTGGGAAGTTGTGGCATATATATGACGCATAAGGAATGGAAATCTTATTGGCTAGACCTGGTGTCATATCAGATTCATGTATTACAATAGGTATCTTATACTTTTTCGCAGCTAAAATAACAGGAACGCTGACAAATCCACCCTTTGAAAATACAATATCCGGTTTATAGGACTTGATGAATTTTTTCGCCTCACCGTAACCCTTTATAACTCTAAAGGGATCAGAAAAGTTTTTTGCCGACATATATCGTCGTAATTTTCCAGATGAAATCCCAGTATATGGAATACCTTGTTCTTCAATAAGTCTTTTTTCGATACCATTATAGGTGCCTATGTATTGTATTTCATAACCCATTTCTCTAAGAGAAGGAATAAGTGCAATATTAGGGGTGACATGACCAGCTGTACCACCACCAGTTAATAAAATCTTTTTCATTGTAGAATCCTCTTTACTTTTTTATTCTTTCAGATATCTTTTTTGCTGTTTGTTCGGCAGTTGATTTGTCTAATTCAGTAGGATTCCAGGTGAGTTTGACATCATCGCCCTTATATCTTGGAATAAGATGAATATGAAAGTGAAATACAGTTTGACCAGCAATTTCTTCATTGTTCTGAAGAATATTGAAACCGTCACACTCAAGTTCTTCTGTCATGGCTGTGACCACCTTTTTAGCAATTATTAATGCCTTTGCAGCATATTCATCACTAAGGCTAAAAATATTCTTAAAATGTTCTTTAGGAAGTACCAAGGCGTGACCTTTGGAAGCTGGTCCTAAATCAAAAATTACTCGAAACATATTATCTTCATATATAGTATATGATGGAATTTCTCCATTTGCGATTTTACAAAAAATACAATTTGAATCTTTCAAATTTTACACATCCTTTCATAATTATGTGCTAATATTTATTATAATCAAAAACACTAAAATTATAGCACATAAAAAACAGAATGTAACCAAAAAACGGGATTAAAATGTGGTTTTCACAAAAAGTTCATTTTACGAGGAGAGTAGAAAATGTTTAGAAAAATGAAAAGTAAAGAATATCCTGATGTTGTGCAATCGGAGTATTATCAGTTTATACAAGAAAATCAACTAAGAATGAAGCATATAGTCAGCAATGTAAGACAATATAAGAATATAAAAAACTGTGTCAGAGTAAAATAAAAGCTGTATCTGATGGAACAACAGGTACAGCTTTTGAGATAACTTTGAAAAAGATAAGATTAAGGCATCAAAGTAATACTGAGTTATAAATCAATATTCAATATTTAACAATAAAAGCTTGAAAATTAACTAAAAGGGAAGAGCTGGTCAAGCATTCTAAGCGTTTTAAAATTGCCTTTTGCAGTCATTTCACCAGTCATAAAAGCCTTTTGGAAAGTGAGCCTTCCATGGACAATGTTATCTAAAACCTGATGAGTTAGTTTGCCAAGTACATCAGCGGAGTCCTGCTTCTCATATTTGATATATAGATTGTCATTTTCTACGCTGATAAATAGTGTTTTGTTTTTATCCTGAATCATAAGCAAGTAAGTTGCCTTGAAATTCTCCTGAGGAGTAAAACATGTGGTGAGAGGCTTGATAAATTCGGTTTCCACATCTGTGCCGGTTTCACTGAGTTTTCCTTTGAAGAATGAAGCTAGCTGCTCAATATCCTCTTTTTGTTGTTTTACGTAAATATCATCAGATACATACTTTGACAATTGTTCGCTCTCTTGAGGCGTCAGTTGCATAGAGGTCTTTATAAGATTTTGCTTAATGGCATAACTGCTTGAAGGTAGTGCCTTTACTTTTTGGGAAATAGTTCTGTAAATATTTTCAGCTTTCTTCTCTATATAAGCAGCGTATTCGCTGTTTAATTCAAAATCAACAGTATCCTCTACATAGGCACAAATACCTGAGCCGAGAGGGCCACCCAGTAATTCCCATGCATTTTTTATATTTAGCAGAGCCTCTTTTTCGCCATAGGTAGTAGATATCACAACTGGAATCATATATAGTGAAGCAATCTTAGCCTTGTCACCATAAAGCCAACATGCGTCTAAGAATTGTTGCATGTAACCACCAAATCCCATCCATTCTACACTGCAAGCAAGTATAACACCATCTGCATCCTTTAGGGTTTGAGGGAGCGTAGTTATAGAATTTTTCATATCATAAAGGTTATATCTTGTATAGGAAACCCTAATGTCATCAAAAACAGTTTCGATTGTTTTTAGTACATATAATGTGGGATCTTCTATAATGCCACGCCCACCATAATATATGTTAATATGCATATATTGCTCCTTTCTAGGAAATCAAATATTATCAATATTTCTTAGGCTATTTTAATATAAATTTATGAAGGTTTCAAGATATATAAATAAAAAGGGGTTGATCATAATAGTTATAATACAATTGCAGGAAACGATGAATCTACTTAAAAATGTATGTGAGATGGGAAAAAGTAATATGATCTCCGCGACATAATATCTTTTTTTCATTCGGTTCGAGTAGTTGTCCATTTAGTTTTGTTCCATTCGAAGAGTTGAGATCTTCGATATAGTGGATTCCATTTTCAAAGGTTATGGAACTGTGAATACGGCTAATTAAAGGGTTGTTAATAATCATATCTACAGAAGAGGCAAGCTTTCCGACAGTAAAGGGAAAAGAAGATATGGGGATGTCGCTTGTAAAGTCAGTTCCAGTATAAATAAGATGGGGTTCTTCTATGTCGTTCTTAATACTTAAAATAACAGTATTTCCAAAAACATCTGCATTATTATCTGTGGTATTTGATTTGGGAATGTGTAAATCTTTAGAAAAACCATTTGACATTGTGGACGAACATGGCGTAGGTAAATGCTCCGCCTGTGGTAATGAAAGCGAGGAAATCTTAGAATTTATGTGAAGTGAAGGGGAGATGGTGTCGACAGAATTTGGTGATTCGAAAGAAGGGGATTCAGGATGAGATGCAGAGAAAGGATTCCCAATATCGAAAGATTTTTTAGGTGGAATCAGTTTTTTTTCTGATGGTAAAGGAATCCTTGCTTCGTCATAAATACTAAGGAAATACCGAATGCAACCAATACTGATAGCACCTACTACAATAAATAAGAAAATAGAGAGTTTGGTTGAAATTGTTTGAGACAAGACACCAATAATGATAAATACTATTGATGTGAGAAGAACGAGGGAAAGACTTAGTACTTTGCACATAAAAGATTTGTTTGGGGTGTGGAGATTAAATAAATTAGAGGGAAATGGGGGATTGGTTGGTGAGGATAAAGAATCTGGAGGCATGGATATTTTACGTTGTTGTGGGATTTCTATAGAATCAGATTTATTTATTGTGAAAGCATTGTCATTTGACTTTAAATAGAGTATATTGCGCAACATACCTACATTAAATCCCGATTTTTTTGATTCGATTGATATAGAATATGCAAGTAATACACATTTATCATCGCTATGGTCGATTCTTTTTAAAATGTAATCAAACAATGTGGATAACTGTTGCTGAATATCGATATTTACAGCTGGACATATAATAAATTCACATCGGAAAGTTTCTGGATCAAGATAGATAAACTCAGGATCAAGAAGTAAAAAGTTAGAATCGATAAGAAAATCATTAATGGTAGAAATCATATCTGACAAGCATAAAATCAAGGTTTTAAGTGCCGAATAATTTATTTGTGAATTTGCGAACAACGACGTAAAGGATTGATGAGAGGTGATATCGTAAAGAAAAGAAGGAAATTCATTTGTTATTTCTATTGAGGATGTAAGCGCACCAGGAATAACATTATCCTTGATCATTCTTAACTTGAAGTCCTCCTTAAAATCATAGTCGTTAAAGTCATTTAGAACGATATAGTTTTTATTATTATTCTTTTTGTATGATACTTTCATAAGAACTCCTTTAATTAGATTGGGATTTTGTAAAATCAAGTAAAACAGAATATTTTCTTATTGCTTCGCAACGACTAAAGTTTGTCACAGAAACACCCGCGATTTCATAAAGACAATTTACATCAAGGCTGTTTTGGGAATCATCGTATTGAACTGATAAGGTAATGGATCTGAGGGTAGAGGTTGAAATATTGGAGGCCATATCATTTTCTGATGGATTGGCTGAGGCATTATCATCTTTTTGATTGAAAGAGCAGTATAACGCTTGTCGATAGGTGGTAGAATGAATAGAAATTTTGTCATGTAAGTAAAAAGCAAACAAAATAGTAGCGGCCATTATAAGAAAGGTTAATGGGTAAAAAAAAGAAGATTCTATCGTAATGGAAGCAGGCAGATGAAGATATTTTGTAAGGTGAGATAATTTGGAAATATAATACTTCTTGTTCATAGCGACTCCTTTTATAGATTTATTAGTAGGGTTAAAGTATATCCACATAGTATGAATGGAGCTAAAGGGAAGGAACTTTTTAGATTTCGTTTCTTGATAAAAATAATAAAAGAAAAAATAGTGGAAAGGAATAGACTAAGAAATAAGACGAAAGTACAAGAGGAAAAGTTCATACCTAACCCGACAATCAAGATAATTACGCCATCACCAATTCCTAGAGCGCCATGGGAAACCAGACTTATAATAAGTAGGAAAATCCCTGGTATCAAAGAGATGATTAATTGTAATAAGCTGGAGTGACAGATTAATATGTTACATATTATCAAAAGGCAGGCGACTATAGCTGAAAGCATAAGGGATATAGTGGAAGTTTTTATGTCTGTATATGTACAAAGTATAAGGTAAATTAGTAAAATTAAAATAGGTATAAGTGTCATAATATCTCCTGTATATAATTAGTCAAAGTTATTTTTACATCGTTCACATAAATGTCTAGAGGCATCCACTTCATCAACAGGGATTCTATAAATGTTACGTCGTATTATTCTGCAGTCTAGAGTCGAATGAGCTCGGCCATTTACATCATCTACAATATAATAGGTATCATAAGAAAAGAAATCGCGGTTACAACAGACGGAGCAAGGAATATTAGGGATTCCAGTGTGATAATCCTTAGGATATATAGAAACATATTTTATTAGGTAGGAGCAATATTTATTGGTGTGATAAACGGTGCTGCCATTGCAAATATAAACATAAATATCTGTATCATTTTCAGCTGGAGTAATAGAAACACCAAGGTAGAATTTAGAGCAGCAGACTTGGGTAATGGGAATAGTAATTTCTTTGGGAAGAAATGGTATTTTAATAGAGTAGGATAGGACAATGTTTAATTCGTTTTTATCGATGTCAATGTTTGATTTGTAAAAGGCTAAACCAGAATTTTTGTTAATAATATATGAGTTATTCAAGAAGTCTGTTATATTAGAATTTTTAAATTTAGATTCGATAATCGGAATGGATATTAAACTGTAGCCGATATCAGAAAAGATGTCTCCAGACAGGGAAGTGGCTTGGGTTTGTTCCTCTTCATTCATAGAGAAAAATGAGGTGGAAGCATAAGCTATGCTGGATATTTCCCTGGAAACTTCAGAAAGCCTTTCCTGAAAAATGGTTTGGGTATATAAAATACTGAATAGGTAAATAATAGTTGACAGAATCAGAATAAAAAATGGAAGTATAATAGAGGCCTCTACAGTTATACTAGCAAGGGCAGATAAAGATGTTCTTTCCATAGATAAAACTTCCTTTTGTTTAGAAAATTGCTTAGAATAAGGTGTGGTATTGGGGAAAATACCAGAGCTATCATTGCATAGATATTTCAGAATATCACTACAAAAGTTAGTAGCCTTAGTTGCTTGGAGAGTTGACGAATTTTTATTTTTTTTAGATACATTAAAGATATTGAAATTTGTCGCAATGGTTTTGATATATGAAAAGAACATGTTTATCTGTCCTCCTTTCTGCATAATTTTAAGGGGTGGTTAGTCATAATGATATGACTGAGTAAAGTTATACGAAGTCGTGTCTTTATGATTTGTCAAATAGTTAAAATTTAGAAAGATATTGCGGGTGGAATAATCAAAGTTTGCAGTAACGCCATAAATACAATTTGATAAACGAAATGTTTCGTTATAATTTAGGCAAATGTTAAGCTGAATGATATCCATTGTCCGAAAACGCAAAGCTAATTCACTCTGGGCGACTAGGAGTAGCTGAAGATAGCCAGTGTAATCGAGGCCAGAATCTCCACTATTATTAGATGGGGTATTAGGATTCAGGTGGGCTATATTGTCTAGGGAGAGAGTCCAAGTAGAGGTATCCTTGATGAGGGGAACTTTCTTTTTGGAAAGTAAATCCCGCACATCTATAATACCCTCTGCAGTGGACCATGCACTGATTATCATTAACTCGGTGAACTGTTCAATGCCAGGAATAGGAATAAAAACGGTACTTTTCATAGCTAAATCCTTGACAGCGGTAAATTTTCTCGAATCTGTAACAATATGGGAGGCATTTAGTGAAGCACGCATTAGGGCAAGCTTTGTGCAAGTACTTAATAAATTTGTTTCATCACTACTACTTCCATTAATCATATATTCAATCTCATAGGATAACATAGAATCATCTGAGGGCCTTGTATAATCGCAAAAATGGGAGGTGATATATTCACTAAACCAAATGCGCTCAGGGGTAATAAAAGAGGGATCTTTTATATACCCATCGTTAATGGAAGAGGTTTCCTCATTTAGCTGAACTGTTACTGAGGGTAAATTTATTTTTTCAATTTCTGTCTTAGATATGGTGGTGGGCTCACATATAAGTAAAAAAATCAATTCATTTCTTAAATTATGGGATACTGTGGTGCAAATATTGTCAGTTAGGGTTTTTGCCTCCTCATCACTTATATCTAGGCAGTCTCGTCTGTCTTCAATTGTGTCATTTTCTAATAGAGAATAATCAAGATTGGAATCCCCCATATTTGGTATGGAATCGCTAGAATTGAAATCATATATATCTTCACCTATCACATTGCTATTATCTAAAACAGTTTGAGTTATATTTTCTAATTCCTTATATTTCATATAAGCAAGAATTTGTGAAGAGAAGTATTTTCCATCATTGTCAGTTACGTAAATAATATCCTCAAGTTCAACATTATTGAGTTTGGCGGTGAGGAAATTAAAATTTGATTCATAAAATGCATTTTGAGGTAAAATGTTATCATCTATTAAGGCTACTAGAGTGGCCTCCATATCTATGTCAAAAGGATTTATGGCGAAGATACCATAGTCTTCGTAAAGTTCCTTACAGTAGCAGCCAAATAATGAGTCCATACATATGGAGGACGTATCAATTAAATGGGTCTTAACTACAGTGAGACGAGCTGACTCTAGAGTAGTAAATAAAACAGATAAGACCAAGGTTAGAGTAATGGAAATATATACGGTGACATTTGCTCTTTTCAAAACGACCTCCAATTGGTTAAAGGTTATCAATTTGATCATGGATTTTATTAAAAACAGAATTAATAATCCCGGTAATTTGAGTTCTAAAAATCACTATAAGTGAGACTAACACAAGTATTAATTACCCTGTCCCCCAGGGAAGTAAAGAAAGAAAAGCACTCGCACAGATTCTACAGTGTATATCAAATATCTATTTAAGAACTCTGTTCAAGCCAAAGAAGCTCTACTGATATCCAAGTGATATCACCTATAGATATCTAACTGATATCAGCAACATTGGTCTTTCTAATAATCATATTCATCCAACTGGAGATTGCGACATGTAGTCCGCTTAATGAAATTATCAGCGGAATTCATCTACACTCCGTGCGATGAATCCACTTAACCAAGCAATAATGCGGCCTACCAAACCACCATTATTCTGATTTGTTACTCACAGGGCATTTACACAGCAGATTATCTGCAGCCCTATATATATTTTCAGAATAATAGGCAAGCTACCCACTTTGACTAGTCACTATCGTTCCTAGTCGCGTGGTACCCTCGTTTCACTTCGGTAGCTTGCCAGGGCTAGCCCTTGGAACCCACTGGGGACTTTCATTCCCCCGTCCCCTAGAGCACATCCTCTTATCCGGTAATGGACGAAAAACCGACCTAATAACAGTCAGAAAACTGTCCCATCGGTTTTATCCCATTCCCTACTAAGAGAATTAAGGGCTCTGCCCTTGCATCCCGCCAAAGGAGCTCCGCCCCTTTTGGATAACCCGGTCGCTCACAAATGGAATGTTTCCATCCTATCAATCCAATCATTTGTAATCGATTTGTTCCGCACAATTTTGAAAGGAGATGATACACATGGGAACAAAAACTGCAAAAAAGAACAGAACAAGAAATCATCAGGTTAACTTCTATATGAACGATGAAGAGTATCGAAAGTTAACCAAACTTGTAACAGAATCCGGTCTGAATAAACAGACCTACCTTATCAACGCAACACTAGGAGCAACGCTTGCCAATCCAGAAGCTTTAAAAGATATCCCGAAGCTCTTGTCCGAGCTTACGGAACTTTTAAATCAGTTCAAAGGTATTGGCATCAATTGTAACCAGATGGCTAAGATTGCAAATACATATAATCAGCCAGCCAATGAAAATGAACTCAAGGAACTTGCAAACGATGTACATGAAACCGGAAAGGAGGTATTGCCACTATGTCAGTCGTTAAAGCTATTAATACGAGAGCTAAATCTTCAGCAGCATTAAGCAACACCCTTGACTATATCTACAAAGATAAGAAAGTCACTGAAGAACTTAAGCTTGTAACCGGAGATTATTTTGAAGAAAAGGTTACTGCCGATCTTGTGTATCAGCAGTTCAAAGAAACAAAAAAATTTTGGAATAAGACTGGAGGACGACAGTATAAGCACTTCGTCATATCCTTTCATCCAGATGAAAAGATAACTCCAGAAGAGACTTTACTTGTTGGTAAAGAATGGGCAGAACGATGTTTCCCCGGATTTACTTGTGCTCTTGCGAGCCACATCGACTCCGATCATTGTCACTGCCATGTAGTGGTAAATTCCGTAAACAGCATTGACGGAAGTAAAGTTCATCTGTCCAAATCAGACTTTAAACAGATGAAAAAGATTAATGATGAAATCTGTGAAGCTCATGGCTTATCTGTCTGTGTCAAAGGAAAACACTTTGATGGATCTGATATCGAAGAAGGAACTATCCGTTCCTACGATAAGAGAGATTACCGTCTTATGACAACAGATGGAAAGAAAAGCTTGAAGACAGATTGCATCAGCGCAGTACTTGCTTGCATGACCACTGCAACAAGCAAAGAAGAATTTATCAGTCAGATGGAAGAGCACGGTTATGAAGTAAAGTGGGAAGATAACAGAAAATACATCACCTTTACACATATTGAATCCGGTAAATCTTTTAGAGATAAAAACTTAGCAGAAACATATAGTATCGAATTATCAAAGGAGGTTTTAGAAGATGCTTTTAACAGAAACAGAACAGTTCAGGCAGAGCGGACTGCTATCACAGACGAAGGAAAACGAGAACGCAAAGTATTGGAAAAACCAGTACGAGAAGCTACAGAAAAATACGCTAACCCAGATGCAGACCATAGAACGTCAGCAGAAAAGAATAGCACAGTTGGAGGAAAGCCTGGCAATGGCACTTTCAGAGAATGGCCAGTTGAGAGACTTGACCGAAGAGTTGATGAAACAGCGAAACGAACTAGAGGAATCGTTGACTGGGGTAAAAAGCTCCGCGAAACCTTTAGTCACTGCCTTGAACAGCTTAGGTCTTTCGGTTTCGGAAGTGGACTAAAGAGCAATACTCTTGAATCAGAAGCAGATAGGGTGGCAGAGCACATTGAAGATATTCGCGCTAGAATTGCCGCAATCGATCACACACTTAGAACTCAGTACCTTCCATCTCAGGGAACGGATTCGTGGATTGATAAGCAGATAACTCTTGAATATCAGGACGAATATAGACTTCTAGATGAACTTTCAGAGCTAATCAAGTCAACTTCTCCTATGGTTCTTGCATTGGCTCAGTCAAAGCGGAACACTTTCCGACCTGAAAAAGAAGTCGATATGCTAAGAGCTTTGACTTCAAATGAATTTGAGTTAACAAAAGAAGAAGTAGCAGACAGCTTCACAACTGCGCTTGCCACTGCGGACAAAATGCTTAGCAATGTACCTTCCACTATGAAATCCTTGGAAGAATCTCATGGCTGTCAGCCGATTGACCACAACATTATAAGACGAGGTCGCAGAAGATAGAAAAAATGGCTTGGGCTTAATCGCCCAGGCCATTCTTTTATCAGTTTAAGTCTAATATTTGCGACTGTGTTTTCATCGCAATTTTACCTTTAGGTGCAAAATTTGCCCCTCCAATAGCATCTGCTATATGTTTTATTTTTTCTTCATCTCCATCTACCATTAAAAATAGACTTTGTGTTGCCCGCGAGCATGCTACATAGAAATTTCTTTTTGCCTTTTCATCAGCAAAACTCTCTTCATTAATATCTACAACAATTATCACACGACTCTCAAGCCCCTTGAATTTTTTAGCTGTTGTAAACAGTATTGAAGAATTAGTTTTCTCGCGCGTAATCGGAACACCTGATATCTTATTAATTCCATTCATTATTGATTCTTTTTCAGTTGAAAGAGAAAGAATAACTATATCATTGCTCTCATACCCTCGCTCATCTCCCATCAAAAGGCTAAGCAACTTGACTAGTTTACTCATGGGATTACCCTTTATAAAGGTCAAAGATGTCTTTTCTCCATTCATCATCTGTATTTTTTGATTTAACTCTACATCTATGACATTATAAGCGGTTAACGCTATCTCATATGTATTTCTGCAATTCTTTGTTAATAATAATCTACATTCAGAGCCCTCTATCCATTCTGGGACTTTATCTGTTAAAACAACCTGATTCTTATCATAAAATGCAAAGAAACGGCCATCTTTTTCTTTTGCGAAATCCTTGAAATATACGACTTCATCATCAACAAAATCCTGTGCTTCATCCATCACCACATCATCAAAAGGAATTTCGTCCCAACTAATACTATACAGCGCTTCTGCCCTTTTTTCCTTATCTGATAAATCCTCCGTACTTTCACTAAATTGACTTACAAACGTATGAATATTATAGTAAGTCACATTTTCATATGGATACTGTTTCTTTAAATACAAATATAAAAATTTATTAAAGCATAAAAACAAAACTTTTCTTCCATCAGTTCCAAATCTTCTTGCAGCCTCTTTCGCTATAAGCGTTTTTCCCGTCCCCGCAACTCCTTGAATAGTTGCAACTCTTTGTTCTGATAAATAATCTAACAAGCCAGTCTGTTCCTGTGTTAGTTTTAAAAATGCGTGGTCAAGCTCATCCTTTTTTATTGACGGCGCAGTAATCAACTCAAAATCTGACGCAATAGCATCTATGATTTTCTTAAACTCATCATCCGATATATCAACCTTGTTTCGAGACCCATAAAAATCAAACACATCATAAATAGCCTGTGGACCTTTTTTAAAGCTTTCTAAATCTAGAACGGCTGGTGCAGCTTCTCTGTATGCTAACGGAAATTTTTCGATTTTTTTGCCTATCTCACACCCTGGAAACCAAACTGCCACCTCAACTGGAAATCTGTCATCCAATGCAAGCTTTGATTCAGTCGCCCTGCAAATCTTTTCCAAAACATTTCTATAATGATAAGCACCATCTATTGCCTGCGATAACGGATCCTTCTTTTTTTTGGGATCTAATACTGATACTTCATTTGTTTGAGTATTCACCTGATGAAAAACCGTGCCTGTATAGTCAATATCTCCACCTTTCACTTCTAAAACAATAGCACCAAGATTTCTATTCAAAATAAGAAAATCATTCTCTTTCCAAGTGGCTGCCCATTTTTTAGTTTTTTTTAGCCATTGTACAGAATGAAAGACATAGAAATTATCGCCTAATTTCTCTAACGCTTCATATACTTTTAATTCTGCATAAGGTATTTCAGACAAATCTTCCTTTATTGGGTAAATAGTTGCCATCAGCTAACCTCCCCTTTAATTTTTTCATAATCCAACTCGTTTAACTTATATGCAGACCATCCCTTCTTTTCAAAGCCACGCATAATCTCATCCGATGTATTCTGTTCACATATCAATACATTCTTAGATGGCCACGACATTAAAATACACTCTCCCCAGTCGGATTTTTTTAGAACTGTGTTTAAATACTCCGGTAAAGAAACACCCATTTTAGCCATTTTACTAATAATGATATTATCATTTGCATCAAAGAAATCTTCCAAGTCCGACCATTTACTAAACTGATGTGTCGGATATGATTTATTCTTGTCAATAGCCTTAGACATTGCTACAACAGAAAGCGGCTCTTCTTTAACATCACACAAAACATCATACCCTAGAAAATAATTTTCAATATAATCCCAGCGCTCATTATCTGAAGATAAACCTTTAAAGAAATTCAGAAGAACACTCACATCTCTATCATGTTTTTGTTTCGCCTTCGCAACATAATTATTAGAGTAGTAGGTATTCCCCATAACAATATTTTTTATCTTCTGCGGATCATTTAATCGAATAAATATTTCTGGTTCTTCTCCTCCAAGTATTTCATATGATATATAATCAAAAATAGACAACAGTTTTAATGCTATATTTGACCAATCATCATTTGCTATACTCAAATAACTTGAGTACGAAGCCTCACTACTTCGAGAAATTTTATTAACTATTTTTGACTTGATAATGGCCTTGCGCATGTACTCTTTAAAATTTCCATTTGCTAACATATAACTGTTTCGACCATTTGTATCTCGCCTCTTCACACACGTCATATTAGGATCTACTAGCTCAAATAACGAATTTGCGATTATTCGAGCTTGCCCCATACCGTACCTTTCACGTATAGCTCTTGCAAATTCATCTATCGTAAAGTAAGATTTCCCAAATTCCGAATAAAGAGTATCACCAATATATTCAAAATCCGCCAAAATATTGTCCCTTAATTCGTTAAGTAACAACTCCTTACGGGTTTCGATATTCACCTTTTGTCTTGGTGAAAAATAGTCGCGAATCTCAGGCATAATCTCAACTTTATCTTTTGCAGTTGATGCGTTATTAAAATACCAATATTTAAACTGTGGAAATGAAATATTCGGATGGAATTCTTCCCAAACCCTTTTAAGGTCAAGCATATAAACATCTCCCGCATCACTTAAAAGAGAGCCATCTGGTTGTACTTCCTTATACCTTCCTGCAGTAACGAATTTAAAACATTTGCCATATTTTGAAGAAAGAACACGTGACTCTTCCTCCTTGTTGATAACAACATATGCTTTTGTAAACACACTTTGTGGGCGAGAAATAATCACCTTAAAGTTATACTTATCATAAAAGTCTTTTTCGAGCATCAAAAGGCATGTTTTCAATTTATTAATACACTGACCCTCATCAGACATTCCCTTTCCATTAAAAATATAAGTAAATGACTGCGGAGAAATCAAAAAGCTTCTCGCTTCCTTTTTACTTTTATATGTATCATAAATACCATCCAAAACCTTCTTTATCTGATATTGCCTTATTTGAGACATTCCAAACAGTTTGTTCATGTAAGACATATCATTATAAAAAAAGTCCGTCATGGCCACTCCACACATACCTTTTTTTCTGGCAGCACGGCCTATCTCCTGGACATAATCACAAAGGTTTCCTGTCGCTGCATAATGATAAACGTTTTGTACATCATCAATATCTACTCCCATACCAAACGCTTTTGTCGCATACATAACAGGGCATTCACCAGTTCTAAACTTATCAAATGTCTCTCTTTTTTTCTCATTAAATGCCTCCGCACTTAATTCATCGACATTCCTACCAGTAAAAACACCAATTCTTTTATCGCATCTTATTCCTGTAAAACCTCTTACACCTCTAGATGCATCAAATGCGTTCGTTGCATATGGGAAATAAACAATCGTCTTTTCTTCATCCTCTAGCCATTTGTCAATTCGCGCACTCATAACCTTTGTTTTTTCTTCATCATACTTTGCTTGTGGAAGTTTTTTCCCCTCACATAGCCTTATATCAAACCCTATATCATCTCTTCTAACATAACCTATATACTTTACAGGGTTTTCCATATATAGACTAATAATTGTGTCACTTACAGAATCATCCACTCCTCCGTTAATTGCTGTTGCAGTAAATGCACAAATAGGAAATCGATAGGTTTGTCTCTTTCGTCCTGCTGTAGTCTGAAACTGGTTTCTAAGTCTATTAATATAGCCTCCTAAATACCAATAATCGGGTCTAAACCCCATTCCCCAGGTTGTTACAATATGGGCCTCATCTACAATTAATAATCCAATCTCTCTTTCCCCAATAATGGTCTCAATTGAATACGATAACAGTGTCTCTGGACTTAAATATAAAAGGTCAACCTCTCCATCCTTTATTCTTTTTAACACCGCTTCTTTCTCAACCTGTGATATCAGATCAGAGTTGAAAGCCTCAACCCTTGTATATCCGCTTTTTATCAGCTTTTCCTTTTGATCCTGCATTAAAGCTTTTACTGGTTCAATAATAATTGTTAATTTGTTATAATGCTTTGCCAAATACACCGCCGGGATCTGAAACATCACAGACTTTCCAGCACCTGTCGAAGCCGTTATAAAAATATCTCTAAATGCATGTTCTTTACTTTCATCATACGACTTCTCCGCCTGTGTAATTATTTCTTGAATAATTCTCGATTGAGATATTTCAATAGTCTCTTTATCAATATCTGGGTTTTTATAAAACTTAATTGTTCTAAACCCATTAAACTCATTGATACCGATATCATTCCTCGCTATATCAAATAATTCATCTTCAAGTTTTTTATCATCTCCCAGCTGTTCATAAAACCTTATAAGCCTTACATTGTTTTTTAAACAAAAAGCTTTTAAAGACGCCTCTATTCTAGCCGAAACTAAACCATCCGTTGATTTTAATCCAATGGTTTGAGGATTATTAGTTTTTATGCGCGCCAAATCACGAAGATACGTATCAACATCTTCGTTTATAAAAACATCCATATCAGTTTGTTCTTTTGAATCCTCGACCAAAGCATTGTTCGGATAATACAAGATTACCCGAATAGCATCATTGTCATATTCATAGTTATAAAAACTTCCATAATATTCGCCATCGACTAGAACAAGAGAATTATAGATTGCTAAAAATCTTGTTGTTTCCTCACTAACATCTTCAAATCGATCCGTATTAAGGCTCTCCTCTATCTCTTGTGCCTTATCTGCAGGCAAATCAAACGGCAACGGATAATAATCCGGATATAAATTATTAATATATATAACCAGCTCTAACCCATCTTCAGTAATTGCGTCGTCCACGCGGTTTTTTATTACTGAATATTCTTCATATGTAACCCATGCACTTTCATCATCTTCGAGTGATAATAAGGACATATCCAGTTTTTTCCTGGTTTTTTTATCAAAAAGCAAGACATTCTGCTTAGCCTGTATATCCCCTTCAACCAAAGCTTGTTCCTGTACATTTTCCAAAAATTCTTTTTCAAATCCTTTATATACAAATAGCTTCATAAAACCCTCCGTCTAACCTATCTAATTCTTTCTAAACTATTCACGAATTAAATAACTCCATTAGTATTCCATTTTCCATATCCGCGATATTAAACATATATTCTAATACGCCAAATGTTTCTTCCAAGTTTCTTCTAGCAGATGTCCATCCACCACCATCTGTAATCCATACAAAATCCACATCATTAATACTTTTTGCTTCTTCTGCTATCATCTTATACGAACGAGCTGTTTCATTTAGCTTTGAACCACCACTTGAATAAAAATTTGTTTCAATTACATATATCTTATTTGATGTTTTTACTACAAAATCCCATCTTTTAGTTGCTGTTCCATCAGCGGAAATTGCGGATAAATCAACTCCCCATTTATCCTCTATCTCCGAAAGATACATTTCCTTATAATATTCTGCTCCTGTCTGCTTTATAAATGACTCTACGAGGTTTTCCATCTGATGACCGCCCCTGTTTTTTCGGCCATTAGATCCCAATCCAACCTCCACCCCAGTTACATAATCATATAAATTGCTAATTATATGATTTTGAAGCATATCGAACAAACCTGTCTTTTTCATAAAGTAGGCATACTGCTCAATTGTTTGTGTTTTTTTATCAAACTTATATGTAAGAGCTCCATTTTCATCCTGGCAATAGATCTCCCTCTCCCTTACAGCAAGTAAAATAGGGATAGCCTTTAAGCATTCAGGATATTTTTCAATTAATTCTTCAAAGTCTTTTTCAATACTCTTTGAACCAACTAAAGAATTTAAAATATTAATCTCAATTTTTAAGCTTTCTGCTTTCTCATATACCGATTTAAAATCTGTATAATAACCATATTCGTTAATAGAACCTCGAAATGATTTTAACCAGTATTCAAATAATCTTGCCTTCATAAAACCTCCTAATTTATGCCATTAATCCGCCTCCACCACAATCTTTCCTTGCATAGGCTGACGTCCATCCCGTTTTACCTAAAATACTAATAGACTTTGGCGGTTGAAGTTTCTTATTATTCTTTTCACAAACAACTCTAAAAGGGCAATTATCATATTCCGGCAGGATTCTAGCTGTAACAATTCTTCCTTCATCACAGTCACACATATATTGTCCTTTTATAACTTCACATCTATTTCTACATTCTGGGCATACCGATTTTCCTCGCGTATTCCAATAAAACTTATGTCCCTGGTCACATCGATACGTAAACAAATTCTCCTTGCAAAACTCTTTTCCTACAATTCGATATACAAAATAATCCAACAAACACGGGCTCGATATGCTCTCCTCATATTTACTGTTCCATATTTCCCATACTGTTCGCCACGCCTTTGCATTCATCTCATCAACATAAGCATATTGATAGCAGAACACATCCAAAAAACTTGATAACAGCGGTATTTCGGTCTTTAAAATCCCTGTTCTAAGGGCAACTTTTATCGTATTCACATCGCTGGCTACGTCTATTTTTTCAAATCCATTAACATTTTTCCATATCCCCAGCATCACCATATCTCTTATAAACATGTCTGTTTTCTTATTTCCATATCCAGCCCCTTTATAATCGATAAGGTCTTTTCGGAACGAATATACATCATTATCATAATAATCCATCAACTCATATGGCGTTGATTGTTTTTCTTGCAAAAACTGTCCTGCTGTTCTGGCAAACTTGACGCGCTTATCCGTCTGAGATAAGTCCGTCACCTTAATTTTTTGCAAAAATTCTTCAGGTCGCTCAACAACATAATCTATCGCAAAAATATCCGGGTCATTTTTATATATATTGGATAATTGTTCAAAACTTCTGGAGCCTCTAAAATCCTGATTAGCTGTCAAAAAGCGAACCTGACAAACTTCCTCATCTGACAGACCATTTGTATCATACAAGCTCCTAAACACTCGTCCTTCGGTTTTTACATATACCTCATGCAATACATCTGCTACGCGTTCGCAATTATTCTTGTCTATCTGAATGTTTAGTATTTCCTTATGATGCTCTTTCCAATACTTATGAAAATCTGAAAAATACTCGTACTCCGAACCTAACGCATCAACATTTCCAATCTCTGGATAATTAGTATATAAAAACGAATTTATTTCTTTTATAACAGCCCTAGCATTTTCAATCGAAAGATTATTATATTCTCCGCAAATTGCATCTATATTTGCCAAGAACGTTTCCAATTCATTCATCAGCTACCCTCAATTCTCCTCTTCGATAATTCTATGTATTCTAAGTTATTATCAAATCCCACATACTTTCTATTATTCAGTTTACACGCAACACCAGTTGTACTCGAACCACAAAATGGGTCTAAAACAATATCCCCTTCATTCGTAGAAGCCAGCACAATTCGTTCTAACAAATATAGTGGTTTTTGCGTCGGATGCTGTCCTTCCTTTTTTTCTGATTTCTTTGTTAAAGAACCCGTCCATACATCTTTCATCTGTTTACCACCATTTTGTTCTTTCATTAACTCATAGTTAAAGACGTGCCTTGCTTTTTTTTCATTTTTTTGAGCCCAAAGAACAGTTTCTGTACTATGCGTGAAACATCTACACGCAAGATTAGGCGGCGGGTTTGTTTTTTGCCATGTAATATTATTAATAATCTTAAACCCTTCCTGTTCCAAAGCCATTCCTATAGAATAGATATTGTGTAAAGTCCCACTTATCCAAATTGATCCATTTGGCTTGAGCACACGTTTACACGCTTTAATCCATCTGCGATTAAACTTATGTTTCTCTTCTACGGAAGCTATTTTATCCCAGTTTCCTTTATTTACAGAAACCATCTTGCCTCCCTTACAAGTTATTCCATCGTTTGACAAGAAATATGGCGGATCTGCAAAGATAGCATCCACAGATTCTTTAGGACATTTTTTTAAGAGTTCAAATGTATCTCCTAAATAAAGATTGCATATTTCATCTTCAAAATACGGCTCAAAACCCGAAATCTTATACCTCATAGTTTGTTATGATCACTTCTTTTCCTTTACGTTTCTTGGCATTACTGTTTATATTGCGTCTTACATCAATGGATTCTATTTTAAACCCATCATACAGCTCATATACCAAGTCAACATCATGATTAGACAACATAGTTTTTACTCTTCGTGAATCCAATTCCTTATACAAAGTTGCTAACCTGACGTGATCATCATACGAAAAACCATCCTTTGTATAATCTGTGAATGAAGCCGTTTCACTTACCGGAATATATGGCGAATCAAAATACACAAAATCTTTTTCCGTTACACTCTTGCACACACTTTCAAAATCTTCACATAGAATCGTCACATCGCTATTCTGAAGATAATACCCGATAGACATAAGGTTTGCCTCATCCATCGATGAACCACTTTGCTTATTATTCCAAGGGACATTAAATAACCCCTTTCCGTTCACTCTATACAGTCCATTAAAGCAATGCTTATTAATCCATATCATATATGCTGCGCATTCGGCATCTAACTCATGCTCTGAAATTTTCTCATTGTATTCAGCACGCATTGACAGATAATATTCTTTATCACATGTATGCCTATCTAGCTCCTTAATTTTATGAATAACTGCTCTCGGATCTTTTTGCAATTGTCTATAAACATTAATTAACTGTTCATTAACGTCACTAATTACAGCCTTTTGTGGTTTAAGATGAAATAAAACTGCTCCACCACCAACAAAAGGTTCATAATATGTTTCAAATTTATTGGGTGTCCTCTCCCAAATTTTATCTAATAGCTGTCTTTTTCCACCAGCCCACTTTACAAATGGTTCCATAAAAAATCTCCATATCTATACTTATTATTAATTCTACACAATAGGCTGTCCCATTTAACGGACTCTTTATTTGCGTCGATACTTTTTCACAACACTTATTCGCAATCTTTCCATGCGTTGCTGAAGTTCATAAACGCGTTCTTCGTCCACATGTAAATCTTCACAGATTTCATTAAACACCTTCTGTTTTTCATATGGGTCTTCAATATAGTGAAAATCTAAATAACACTGATGCGCCCAATAATTACGAATCTCTCGTATCTCATCCAGTAATTCATAGTCTTTTTCATTAATCTTTGAAAACCCTTTTTTCTTATCAAGCTCTCTGAATTCCTTTATTATCTTGCCCAATGGAGCATCAGCCAAAACTTTATAATTATCATCAAATTTTCCGTCTTTTAAAGTCGCATAAATGATTTTTAAGTCTTGCTCTATATATTGCATGAACATTATGAGTTCACTATGAACCAACTTGAACCATTCCATTTTATCCATCTGCTTCATTAGTCACCTCTACAATGTCAACATCGTAGCATTTATTGAACTACGTTCTGTAAGTACATACTTCTTATCTACTTCTAATAGACTAACCGCTGTCTTTAAATACTGTTCTTCACAAATCAATCCATCAATGCTATTTACCAAAGAAACTGACACTCTTAACGAAATAAGTGAAAGCTCTATATCCTTCATCTGGTTATAGACTTCCTTGTTTGCTGTAAGGAAGGTAACCTTAGATTCTGGACTGATCACCTCAGCTTCTTTGCTTCCGAGAATCCCAAGGATATCTTCCTTTGTTACACTATCCTTTGTTACCGGAATAAAATACCAGCTTTCAAATGGTGCGCCTTCTACTTTTGCACATAGTGGTGCACCGACTGTTCCATCACTTACAAACTGCCACTTAAAGCTAGTTCTACAAAGTGTTGGTAAAAGAGTGTTCATTGGCGTCCACTCACTATTAACCATAGTCGCACTGATATCATCATCTTCATATTTATCTGAATCATATCCAGCTGCTTCTAAAAGCTCTTTATAAGATGGACCTTGTGACGCAAGAGCCATCTTCTTTATTGTCTGCGGTGTCGGTGTTTTCTCTTCACGCAAGTTCTTATACTTACTCAAATAGGCATAGCTTATGCCTGTATCTTTTGAAAACTGCACGATGGTTCTTGTGCCTACCGCCGCCATCAATGCTTCGCCGAATTTGTCTTTATCAAACTTAAAATCTGGTTCTACACTTCGTTTCATGCGTAATCCTCCATTTAAGCTCTATTATACTACGGAATCGATATTTTGTCCCATTAAAATATATTTTATTTCTACTCGAAACTCTGTTCAAATGCGCTTTTCTATATCCTAAAATATATTCTATTGTGTTATAGAATATATTTTATTGTTGCATTCCTGTATTTTCTGTGTATAATGTTAATAAAAGATATATAGAATATATCCTATTCTATATTCTATAAAACATTGGATTATTTTTTAGTAATCAATGAAATATCAACCCATATATAGGGTATAAGAAAAATATTTTTGGCTTCAGTTTAGTAATGAGCGGTTTAGCCCCCCAAATGTATATAGAGGGATAGATTTCTGCAGATTCAGACCTGAACTGTCCCATATGTTTTATGAAAGGGCATAAGCCCATATATTTTTTGAAATTTATTTTAAAAATTTACACGAGTTTTTTAGTAATCGGTTCTGACTCGGTCCAAATATAAGGTAGAGGGATAAGAAGTAAATCGGATGCAATCACTTATAAATGCTTACCTAATACAGCATCCACACTTACCACTTCTTCCATGATATCCGCAGGTGATATCACTTAAGAACTTTTGGTATCAACTCCAACTGGAGTTTACATACAAATTTTAAGAAAGGAGGGCACACATATGCTTAGACACATTTGGGTTACACCAAAGCAGTTTTGTGAGCTTACCAATGCCACACCAGAAAAGGCATCCGCTTTTTCTGAAGACCATGGCTTTATCACAACCGAACGTGATGGTCAGCTCTACATTGATCTTATGGATTTTTGTTTTGGTTATCGACTTGCCGCCATGATGGAATCACTTCCACTAAACTTTGGCGAGGCAGTTCCTAAGGAAGCTTTTAAATAGGTTTAAATCTGCAATTGAAAAGAAGGGAGGTGATGCGGATTGAACAAATACATCGTTGATTCAGTTTCTAATGGAACAATCGTGTACTTTATCATCCGCGACACTTCCAACAACTCAATTGTTCCTCTTCCTACCAAGTATCTGAAATACAAAAAGAATCTTGGCAGAAAGAAAAAGACTTTAAAGAACATAGCACTAAAGCTTACCTGGTATCTTAACTACCTTGAAGACAACAAGCTTACCGTTAACAAAGTGCTAGAGCTTTCCGCTTTTGAACAGCAGGAGCATTTCACAAGCTACCTACACTTTATAAGAGCAGGCAGACATACTGCATCAGGCAAATGTCCTGACAACAACACAGCAAACGACTACTTAAGAAGCATCTTCGATTTTTACGATTTCGTAATCCTCGAATATGACAACGGCACCGCACTTAAGGTACTTAGAGATTCCACCTTTGTATATACCAACTCCATTGGTCTTCGGTATGCAAAGACAGTAAAGACTTTTCATGGTTATCTTCCCAGAGAAGAACATCATGCAAAGAGTATTACAGAAGATGACTTAAACACTTTGATTTCATCTGCTCGAACCAAAAGAGACAAGCTTTTACTTCTTCTTTTAGAAGAAACCGGTTTTCGAATCGGTGAAATCTTAGGAATTAAATATACGACAGATATTGATTTTGAAAACAAGAAAGTATTTGTTCGCTACAGAGAAACAAATCCAAACGGAGCTTATGCAAAGTATGCAGAAGAACGTGGAGCAAGAATTTCAAACTCTACATTTGATCTTCTCATGATTTATTTAACTGATACGACCGAGCTTCGCAAAAACACAGATTACCTATTTGTTTCTGAAAGCGGTCCTTCCAAGGGAAAGCCTCTTACCTTAAGCGGTGTTAATTCCCTATTTGAAAGACTAGAAAAGCGATGTGGTATTAGCGGACATTCCCATATGCTTAGACACTACTTTGCTAACGAGCGAAGAAAAGCTGGTTGGGATATGGCACAGATTTCTACTTCCTTAGGTCACAAGAACATTGCTACTACAGAAGCTTACCTAAATGTTGAAGATGACGAGCTTGCCGAAGCAAACGACAACTACTTCGTTGAATCTATGAAGTTTGTCGACATTAACGACTTCCTTTAGGATGCCGCACTTATGATATGGCTTTCGTTCATCTGTAAAGCCTACCTACTGATATTTTTACCCCGGCTTGACAGATTCTCTTACAGCCAAGAGTAGTAGCTAAGCATCCTAAAGAAAAACATTACACGAAAGGAGATTGCCTTATGGGCGCACTGAAAATAGCTCAAATTGAATATTCCTACGTCCATGAGGAAATCATTCGCACTGGATACAAAGAAGCCACAGGTATTGATTTAATTGAAGGCTTCTTACTAAGTCGAAGAATAACTTCCTTAGATGACGTAGACCTTGATACTGCAATTGATTTCTACAACATGGTTTTGACTTGCACAACAATTACAGATACTCAGAAATCTCACTTTGCATCAGCTCTTGAAATGATAATCCGCTTAAGAGGAAAGTCTTTTCCTGAGTTAAAAGAAGTCATCAAGGACAGAGCCAAGCGAAACAAGCTAGAGTTCTTCCTTGCATTACGAAACATCACCGACTTAGCTGATATTGATGCAGTCGACAGAGTAGAGTTTGAACGCTACATATCAAACACCTTTGTAGCAAAGCGAATCGAATATATAAAGATCATCGATAGAGCAAAGCTATATGCCATTGAGCAGTCCATGAATGATTTACATCCACATGTACTTCGTTATGAGAACAAGCTTATTTACCTTACATATCATCCAAACATCGCGATTGCAAAGCAGTTTGAATATACACAGGTAAAGGAACCGCTTTTCTTTGATTTTTCGCTCAATGTTTCTGAGGTTTTAAAGCGTCAGGTATTTGCATTACTAAAATACGACCTTGAAGACGGAGACAAAGTAACTACACATATGCTTCTTCAAAATCGTATTACTCCGCTTTGGTACTTATACAAATACTGCGTTGAGCATGAAATTGATGACATATCAAGGGTTACAAATGCTGAAGTAGAAGGATTTATAGAGTACTTAAATACATTACCAATAAAGAGCACCACATGTTCTAGAGCTGCATTTAAGCGAATACGAAAGTTTACATTTTTAAATGCGCCATCAATTGATTGGGATGCATCCGCTTGGTTTTTAGAGCGTTTTTCCTTTACAGAAGGAAGAGTAAATCCTTCAAATCCACGTGAAGCATTCTACTTTGATGATGTTGAAATAACAGAAAACCTTGATTTACTGAAAGACTACATGAAATACCTACTTGGTCTTTCTCAGAGACTTTCAATTACATCTATTTACATGATTTACAACAATGTAAAGCGAATGCTTTTCTACTTCGATGAAAATGGCATTTACCTTACTAAGCTTACAAAGGCAGACCTTGAAAACTACATCAATTACTTGCAAAGAAAAGATGTCCGTGTTGCAACTATAAATTCGCACCTAGGTGAGATTTCTAAATTCATTTACTACTTAGAAGCAAAAGAATGTATACAGCCTCTTAGATTTCACTTTGAAAAATACAGAGGATTTGAGGTTTACAAACACAACGACATTTCCGTTTCAAAGGAAGATCAAAGAAAGGTTTTCGAGGTACTGGGATACTTCCCTGAGGAGCTTCGATTAATGTTTTTAAATCTTTGGTGTTTAGGTATTCGAGTCAATGAAGTCTGCACAATAAAAGGAAATGCTTACCTCTTTGATGGCTCAACTGCTTGGTTTTTAATCTATCAGAACAAAGCCAAAAGAGAAAAGCGAATCCCTATACCAACAGAGCTTTACGACCTGATGACAGAATACATCAATCGAAACAATATTGCTCCAGATGAATATGTTTTTAAGGCTCCACATACCACTGGGCCTTACCGCTCCGGAACCTTTAGACAGCAGATGAATATTCTCTTTGACAAGTATGGAATATCTGAAACCTATAAGTTCAAACCCCATGGCTACAGACACACACTTGCCACAGAGCTTTACAACGATGGCGCCAATATTCAGTGCATCAGAGAATACTTAGGACACTCTAGTGAAGACATGACCAAGCACTACATTGACCATCTACCAAATAAAATAGACAAATTAAACGAAGAATACTTCGCTACAAAAAATAAGGAGGGCATTCAATGGAACTAAAATTTAAAGAATTTAACAGCTATAAGCACCTAACGGAAAAAAACTTAAAATCCGACTACTACAAACCGGAGTATGGCTTTGATTTAAGCCTACTTCCAACGCTTTCTCTCCAAGAGCAGTTAGCTCCTTTTATCTTAGAGCGAGGGAACACTCTGACCTTTTTAAGTCTTTACATAGACCGTAGAAGCTACATGCTCTTTGCTGAATTCATATCCAACTGTTATCCGGATCTTGAATCTATGTTAGACCTTGATGTTGAATCAGCTACAGCAAGAATGATTGGTTTTCTCCATGACAAAAATATTAATCCTAGAAGAAAGCAGATAGATGGTTTTGTCTTGCATCCTGCTATTCGTTACATAAGCCAAGCACATTTTTATTGCTTACCTAAGGATAATTTCATCTTCTATAGAGACCTTGACTGCTACAAAGACGTTCCAAAGAAGAAGCAATCCTCCGCACATTATCATCCGGAGTACTTCTTCAACTTAAATGTATTGCCGTCCTCCTTAATAGAAGAATTTCGAGAATTCATTACTGCAAGGGGAAAGGAATTATCTTTTACCAGTATGACCAATGAAAGACGATGCTTTGGCCACATAGCTGACTTTTTATGCGATACCTATCCATCCATCAAGTCTTTATATGACTTAGACAAAGATAGCTGTATTAGACAATATAAAATTTGGGCTATGAAGCATCAGATACCTTTAACCATTACCAGTAATAAGAGAAACAAGTTACATCCAGAAACAAAGATACATCCGTTTTTCAAGTACCTAAAGACCATCCTTTCTTACTTTACCTATGATGACGGATTATTCCATTTTGAGGATGATATATGGATATTGGATAGGCTTGATTTTCCCGTCAGGCTTCCTCCGGTTAACACAATTGCCAGCATCAATTTTGAGAACATCCTTCAAGACAAAATGAAAGCTGAAACAAAGAAAGCCATTCTCTTTCGTCTCAAGGAAGTTTCTGCAAGAACAGCAGTAAATGATGTACATGTAATTAATGTTTTCACCGAATATCTTGCAAGGGATTACCCACAAATAGAATCCTTTGCCGAAATTGATCGAGAGGTAATTGAATCTTACTTGATTTACCTAAATACGGAAGATACTAGACGCAAGAACTATCGCTCAGAGCTTATATCTCTAAAGAATATATTAGCCACCATAGGTCTTGTAATAGATGAATATTCTCTTACGAAATTATTCTTCCCTGAAGATATTCCAAAGAACAATATTCCAGTCTTTCGCTTTTATACGGATAGCGAGCTTGAAACTTTAAATAGTGGATTTAAAACTCTAGATCCTCAGACCGGACGATTAATGATTCTTCATGAAATCTTAGGTTGCAGAATCTCTGAGACACTTACCTTAAGAACGGATTGTATTAGAGAAGATGAAAACGGGCACTTATACATCACCATTCATCAGGCCAAAGTTAACAGAAGTTATCGAAAGCCTATAAACGATGATATTAAAAATTTAATTGAAAGTGCCATTGCATACACAACATCACATTACGGTCCACGAGATTATATCTTTGTTGACGACAATAATCCAGATAACCCTATGACCTATGGGACGATGTATTACCGAATGCAGTGCATGATTATTGAAAACGACTTACGTGATGACCACGGAGAACTCTTTACTGTAAGTACTCATCTTTTCAGAAAGACTTATGGAAAAAGACTTTGTGATATGGGACTTGATGATTCTATTATCGCCAAATTACTTGGACATGCCAATACTTCATCTGTTAAGCACTACCGCAGAATGACAAGTAAAGTCCTTGCTGAAGGCACTAAAAAACTTAGAGAAGAAAAGGACAAAACCATTAATAAATACAAAGGAGGTTGGAACTAATGGCAAACTACACAAACATGGTAAAAAGCAATCACGACAGATCTGAAGCTATGCTAAACCTTTCCCTTACCACAATTTCAGAAATGGTTGAGGATGGCGAAAAAGTCACTGTCGCAGAACTTGTAAGACGCACTGGCTTTTCTAGAGACTACTTCTATAAAAATAAAGATGTTCACGAAGCACTTACAAATGCTATCTCCCTACAAATTGGGAAAGTCTTTATTAACAGAAAAGAAGAGTCTCTTCTAAAAGCTACAAGACGAGAAAACGAGTTACTAAAGCTAAAGATTATTTCTTTAGAAAAGAACATTGAAACATTAACTGCTGAGCTTAAAAAGAAAAGCTCTTCAGAATTTGACCTAGTTAACAATTTATAAGAAAGAGAGGAATTAAACATGAGTGAATTAATTATTGGAGTAGACGTTGGATTTGGTAACACAAAGACATCGCACAAAGTATTTTCTAGTGGAGTGATTAAGCATTCCACAAAGCCACCTATTTCAAGCATGGTGGTTGAGACAAATGAGGGATTCTATTCAGTTGGCAATCCTAAGATTACCATTCAGGAATCTAAAATGAATAACGAGGATATGCTTGTTCTTACCGAAGCTGCTATCGCAGAAGAACTTAAAATGCAGGGCATGACTCAGGCTGACATCCATCTTGGTGTAGGTGTGCCACTTACACGTATGGGAGCCGAAAAAGAACCTATGCTTGATTACTACAAGCGCAATCGCAGACTTGTTTTCAAGTATGAAGATGTAACCTATAGCATCAACCTTTTAAGTGTAAATGTATATCCACAGGGCTATGCCGGAATCGTGAACTATATCAACAAATTCAGCAGACTTGCTGTTGTTATCGACATTGGAAGTTGGACGATTGATATCATGCCTATCCGTGAGAGAAAAGCTGATGCTGGTAACTGCAAGAGCCTTTCTCTTGGAACCATTACATGTATGCACAAAATCAATGAACACCTAAGAGAGCAGTTTAACGGTGAAGCAGATGAAATCTTACTTAAGGATGTAATGATTACCGGTTCAAGCGTTGATCTTCCACCTAAGTATCTTACAGTCATTCAGAACGACCTTAAAACCTACGTGGAAGACATTATGGGACAGCTTCGTGCTTTACAGTTCAACCTTGATACAACTCAGCTTATCTTTATCGGTGGAGGTTCCACAATCATTAAGAACTTCCTTGATGCTGAGAAGTATCCAAAGGCTACTGTAATTGATGATGTACACATTAACGCGAAAGGCTATGAGGACCTTATTCGTTACCAGATACGAAACGGAGGATTAAAGTAATGAAATCCTTTGCCAAAACCATCAGATTCTATGATACACACAAAGATCAGGTGGCAATAAAGGCAATTTCTAACTTTGCCGAATACGGCTTTAGCAGTGCCAATGAAATGGTTGTGACAGCTCTGTATGAACTTGCAGAGCGTCATAACAACCATTCATCAAACGAACTGCCACTTGATGAACTAGCAGACAAAATCGTAGCTAGACTTGGCGGTAACATCACCATTGCTTCGGGAACTACAGAGGCTAATCCTTCTTCTTGTGTTTCCTCCGGTCCCGAAACATGGGATACCCCAGAACCAACTACAGATGAAAATATCAGCGATGTAATGGCTGATATACTATCATTTTAATAAAGGAGCAAAAACATGAATTTAAGAAACAAGAGTCCTACACACACTTATATTTAGGACGTCTAATAAAACGTTCATTCCACTTCCTCAAAAGGGAATATTCATCATGGGATTTAATGGATCTGATGCATTGTGATACGTTGTAACATTGCCAATGCCTATGATAATATTTCTGACCTGGATGTTTATGATACAGGATAATAGGATATTCTGAATAAGCAGGATTCCTCTTTTGAATAATCCATGAATCCTTTGTATTTTTACTTTGAATCTCAATGAAGTTATCCTCTACAGGATACCTAAGTACCTTGAAATAACCTTTATCAATGAGATGTAACTCTTTATAGGTAAACATATTAAAGACCCCCCTTCTTATTGATACTGATATATTGATTGATAGGATGGATATGATACAGACATATAGATATATTCTTTCTACAGATTCTATAATGAATAAGAGATAAAGTACTTCTCAAGTAGTATAAGAATCATTTCGATTGAGCCTATGGCGGGTAATTTATAGTGATAAAAATTCCGTAAAGCTGATAAAAATCGAGCTTTTGCTGAGCGGATGTAGAATTGATATTTTATAAGGTGGTTATTTATTTTTTTGGTAATCATATAATATCCTCATGTGAGTGGTGATTGTACAACCTTGAAAATTAAATATTTTGTAAAGGTTAATGACAATAGTTGATGGTAGTTTTGCGTTTAATAGTCAAGTTTAACAATCAATTAAGGGTTAATAGTTAGGGTTAATAGCTAAGTATAATAGTAAATCTTAAATGGTAGATGGCTATATTTAGATATTCATGTTTAGAAACGCAGGAATCATTATAACCATAAGAATCATCATAAAAATAAGCATCATTGGTAATAACAACTTAGTATTTGCTTTTTCACCAGATTCAGTGAGGGAACGTCGGCGTTGCTCACTTGCTTGAAGGACTTCTTGGGAGAGTAAATATTTTAGTTCGGAGGAACCCTTCTTGAGGTTTTGTTCTAGAAGAGCACCTAGTTTTATGTAGGGTGATAGTCCGATTCGCTTTCCAAAATCTCCATAGGCTACGGATTCAGAGTGACCATTTGAAATTAATTCTAGAGTTAATTTGATTTCATCGTAAGCATAGTGATATTCTCTTGAATTGGAAGCCAAAAAGTCATGTTGAATTCTGTTTAACGAACTCTGTATGGTTAGGCCGGCATTAAATAATAGTGTTAACTTGGAAACTATTTCGGCGTAATCGGCCATTAACTGGGAATTTCTAATCTTTAGTAGTTTGTTCTCATCACTTTTTAAGAGTAATGGAAATAGAATCGCACATATCACCCCGATTAGAAAAAATATGGAGATAGGTCATTTTGCGGTTTGAAAAAGGAAACACTATAGCCGTTGATACTTGTTGGAAGATGGACTGTGGGCTCGTGACTATCATTATTTGTGTCAATGGCAGATTGCAATTCCTGATTAAAGGATAAATCTTCGGATTCATAGGGTAAAATAAAAATCGGAATGGTAATTTCCGCTGAATAATCAGCAAAGGAAAGAGTGCCATAGACAATTGTCCTGACCCCTTCTAAGGGGATATTGTTATATCTAATACTTCCGTCGTAATTAAAGTATTGTGAATCTTCAAATGACCAGTTTGTTTTTATGTCATCTACATTATTAATTAAATTCAATTTTGAGGAGATTTCCTCGAAGGAGTTGTTGTCACCTAACAGTGAAATTTCAATGGACTCGCGAGCAGCATCAAAGATGTTTAAAACCTCTTCAAAAGTGTATTCTTTGCTATCCACATTTACAGTGACATGACTAGTTTCACCTTCTATATTTGCGATTAAATCTTCGCTTAGTGAGCCATTGTTACCAGGAGGTCGGTCGATAAAAGTAACCTCGTTGTTTTCAGGTAAAGATAGGCTGTATCCTAACCCAATGAACATAGCGAATGTAAAAATTAATATAGAAAAAGAAATCTTTTTGGCAGAATCAAAGTAAAGTAAAGCCTCTGGATTTTGACCTACGTGGAGAGAAGATAAGCGGGACTGTCGCTTTATTTGTTTGTTGCTCTTTTTTCCTTTTAAGAAAGTCTTTCTATAGATATCAATGTAAAGAAAAGCGGACCCATATAGAAATTTTAGGGGATGTTCTTTTTTGTTTAATTTTGATACAGTATCCTTTTTATAGGAAATGGGACCAAAAAGAATTGCTAATGAAAAAATAAAAAATATTAGATAGATATATAAACTCATTTTACACCTCGATTCGTAAAATTTTATTTGCAAGTACTAGAGCTGAAAAGTATATAGCTAGGCATATGGACATAATGATTATTCCGATAATATTGTGATACATAGATTCATAAAACCCCGGTTGAGTTAAATTAACATAGAACATTATAAACACAGGTAAAAATGCCATTATATATAATTCAAATTTTTTCGCAGCAATTGAGGTATGTATCTCATCCTCTAGGGATATTTTTGAACTTATGGAGAAAGCAGAGGTACGGATAATGGATATCATATCGCCACCACTTTTTTTTGATATATTTATTATTTCGCTAAATACACTTATTTCATCCATGCCGGAGCGTATTGCTAAATCACCGAATAAATCTCCAACAGGGACATTTAAAAGTAACTTCCTTTTTATTAATTCCAACTCCATACATATGAGAGAATTTTCACCATATAGAATAGACATCTCATTTAGGGACTCAACTAATGCGTTTTCAAGGGAGTAGCCAGTATTTAATGAGGCACTAATTGATGTAATCATATCCTTAAACTGTAAGATCAAGGAACGTTGTCTCTTAGAACATAGGCTCCTTGAAACAAAGTTAAAGTACGGGTATATACAGGGGATGAATAAAAGCACTGGGATAAATGAATCATAAAATAACCTTGAATAAGTAGCTAATAAAAATAGAAAAATAGAACCATATAAAATGTATTGGAAAACATTAAGTTTGTAGTTCTTATAGTCCATTAAAGTCTCCTTCTAATCCAGATAATGACAATTTGTGGGTGCGTATTAAAGATGTATTTGTGGGTTCTAGCAAGCCGGTGTTTAATGAGTAGGAAAATAGAGGTTCTAGTGTAATTTTGTTATCCACTAATGCGGAAAGCTGTGATATTTCTAAAACTTTACGAGATTTATCACTTAGCCGCCCCAGATGGACAATAATATCTATGGCAGAAAAAATCTGGCTCCGAATAGCCATAAGTGGCATATCCATACCCATAAGGACCATAGTTTCTAGACGGGCTAACATATCCTTGGGGCTGTTGGCATGTCCAGTGCTCATAGAACCGTCATG